>DASSHJ010000236.1:0-3955 GCA_035692965.1 Nitrosospira sp.
GCAGAATATTGTCTCCACTCACTTCCGCGGGCAACAGGTCCGAAAGGTCAAGAACCCTGAATACACCCGTCGAATTGATCTGGGCGCGCAATTCCTTCGCCAGCTCCAACGTCCGCGAAAGCAGCTTGTACCCTTCCATCATCGCCTGCTTGCGAGCTACGTCCAGGCTCGCAATCATTGTGTATTGCGGGCTGGTGGAAGTATGCATGTTGAAATTCTCGCGGAAGAGATGTTCGTTGAATCCCGGGTCATTGACATGAATCATGCTGGATTGCGAGAAAGCCGATAACACCTTGTGTGTGCTCTGGGTAGCGTAATCCGCCCCCGCCTCCATTGCCGTCGGCCGGAAGGCCGGGTGAAAACGGGCGAAAGCGTACCAGGCTTCGTCAATGATCACCTTTATGCCTTTCGCATGGGCCGCCTCGATGATCGGGGGTAGATCGTAGCGCAGGCCATCGTATGTGCAACTCGTCAGTATCATTGCCTGCGCGTCCGGGTGTTCCTCTATGGCCGTAAAAAGGGTCTGTTTCGGTCCGGGCCCATAAATACTGAATTTCTTGTTGACTGAAGAATCGAGATAGATCGGATACGCGCCCGAGAGCACTACCCCGTGATGCACCGATTTATGGCAGTTCCGGTCCAGTATCAGCTTCTCGCCCGGCGCCAACAGGGTCTGAAAAATCACCTTGTTGGCCGTGGACGTGCCGTTGGTCGCAAAGAAAGTACGACGCGCGCCAAAAGCCTTTGCGGCAATCTTCTGGGCTTCCGCTATCACCCCTGTAGGCTCCATGAGGGAATCGAGCATGGGCACAGAGACAGACAAATCCGCCCGGAAGACATGATCGCCAACGAAATGGTAAAAGTCGCTGGCCCACGGGCTATCGCGGACCGAATCGCCCGAAGAATGCCCCGGTGTATGCCATGCATCCTTGGCCATCAATACGTAATTCTTGAGCTGATCGTAGAATGGCGTCCGCGCCTTTTCCTGCAACTGGGCATTCAGGATGCGATACATGCCGCGGTAGTCACGTTCTTCCCGATAGAAGTAACCGTCAACCGTTTCGGAAAAGAGAGCGTCCACCACTTCATCCTCTTTTTCCTGGGCAATCAGGATGTAGATATCGAGCTCAGGGCGAAAACGATTGATTTCCTGCACCAGCTTCAACGCCGTCATTTGCAGGTTTCGGGCCCCCTTTTCTCCATTTTTTAGAGTGTAGAGGGTATCATCCACGACCACCGACTGAATATCGCCATCTTCCTGGATGGCCTGCAACGCTTCTCTTGCTGTAGTGACGCCTGAAAATGTGATGCCAAGCGGATTTTCCAGCGAACGGGCGGCTGAATTCAGCCCCTTGATGAGCTCCTTCAGTATCAGTTTTTCATCATTGATCACAAGAATCCGGCTGATCGGCTTCTTCATAATCCAAAGCTCAAAAAAAAGACGTGTCGGGAGTAAAAGCTTCGCTCGCTCGCAACCTGGAACGCGATAACGCATGGTCACGGCAAATGCGAACCGATATTCGGGCTTGCCTCAGCAAAATCAAAACCTGCCAATCCAAAACCGGAAACAAAAAAAGCCCGGCAACCCGGGCTTTTTCCTGATACCAGCGATAATGCTCAAGCCATCGCCTTGATGGCCGCGACAAGGCGGCTTTTGTGACGTGCTGCTTTATTCTTGTGAATGATCCCCTTATCGGCAATCGAATCGATCGTACCGACCGAAGCCTGAAAGGCCGCTTGCGCGGTGGCCTTATCCGCCGATGCGATGCCTTTTCTCACATGCTTGATCGCAGTCCGAAGCTGCGAACGCAGGCTCATGTTGCGGTGGTGGTGACTTATGTTCTGTCTGGCGCGTTTCCTGGCCTGGGCACTGTTAGCCATTAAAATCCCTCATGGATGAGCTTTATTGCAAATCTTAAACCGCGAAATGATACGGATATTTTATGCGTCTTGCAATGAAAACATTCTGAATTCCCAAAGCTCAGCTGGTAAATGAGTTGGTAAAATGCTTCGTGCCCGCACCCTTGGTGTCGACCGTCGATATTCCAACCCGTGGCCTGGCATGCCCCATTACTTTCTATCGTTGCCCTCCACCATGAATTTGCTCAAAACACTGGCCACGGTCAGCAGCATGACGTTGATCTCGCGCATTCTCGGATTTGTGCGTGACATGCTGGTCGCCCGCGTTTTTGGAGCAAGCGTTGCCACTGATGCTTTCTTTGTGGCTTTTCGAATACCCAACCTGTTGCGCCGCCTCTTCGCCGAGGGGGCATTCTCCCAGGCCTTTGTACCTATTCTATCGGAGTACAAAAACAAGCGGACTGAAGATCAGACACGCGAACTGATCAATAAAGTCTCGGCTCTCCTGAGCATAGCCTTATTCACGATTACGCTCATCGGGGTCATTGCCGCCCCCATTGTCATATACATCAGCGCGCCGGGTTTTTCAGCGAGTCCGCAGAAATTCGGATTAACGGTCGACCTGCTGCGTATCACCTTCCCCTACATCCTGTTCATCTCGCTGGTATCGCTGGCGGGAGGGATCCTTAATACCTATGGAAAGTTCAGCATTCCGGCTCTGACCCCGGCACTCCTGAATGTGTCATTCATTGGCTGCACGCTATGGCTGGCGCCCCTGCTGGATCCACCCGTCCTGGCGCTGGCCTGGGCGGTATTTATCGGCGGGGCGCTCCAGTTGGCCTTTCAGGTTCCCTTCCTGATGAAAATCAGGCTCATGCCCTGCCCTAGCCTCAACTCCGACGATCCTGGCGCCTGGCGGATCGTCAGGCAGATGGGGCCGGCAGTGTTTGGTGTCTCCATCAGTCAGATCAGTCTGCTCATCAATACAATTTTTGCTTCCTTTCTTGTTACGGGAAGCGTTTCATGGCTTTATTACGCAGACCGGCTGATGGAATTTCCCGCAGGTCTGTTGGGCGTGGCGCTTGGTACCATATTACTCCCGTCTCTATCCCGTCATTACGCACAAAACAGTATGGAAAAATACTCCCGCCTGCTCGACTGGGGCTTGCGCCTGACCATGCTGCTCACCGTTCCGGCGGCGCTGGCTCTGGCTTTACTTGCCACTCCTCTTGTTGCCACCCTCTTTTTCCATGGCCAGTTTTCCCCGAATGATGTATGGATGACCCGCGACGCAGTGGTCGCTTACAGCGTTGGTCTCCTGGGATTGATCCTGGTCAAAGTGCTCGCCCCGGGATTTTATGCACGTCAAAATATCAAAACCCCCGTCAAAATAGCCATTCTCACGCTTGTAATGACGCAAATGATGAATCTTGCATTCATCGTACCGCTCCGGCATGTCGGCCTCGCTCTCGCAATCGGACTGGGCGCCTGCCTCAACGCCGCCCTCCTTTACTACAAGTTGCGCAGCCAGAATATTTTCCAGCCACAGCCCGGGTGGGCAATCTTCATAGCTAAAATATTGACTGCGTCGAGCGGCATGGGCGTTCTGTTGTGGGTTGTTTCCGGCAGCGATGCATCATGGCTGGCAGACTCCACGTTCGACCGGGTGCTTCGCCTGGTCTATATTGTTGCGCTGGGTGGGGCAAGCTATTTTGCAATGCTATGGGTTCTTGGATTCCGCCTCAGTAACTTTTCGAAACATGCGGCCGGGACTGATATCGGGGATAAGGAATAATCTTCCTCTGAATAACAGCTCATCAATGGACAGCTTTTATCTGTCGGGAAAACTGCGATTCCCCTGGTACATTCGTTGAAACAACAGGGGAAATAGACTTTTATTGACGGCCTAAAGCCACCCCGGGCTTGCAAAAAAAGTTCATTTTGAGATTCGAATAGACCTATAATGGCGGCGGTCATTCCCGCTAACAGCAAACAACCGATACCGATATACATATGACTCTTTCTGTCAGACTCTCAACCTTATCCGTATTGCTCCTGGGATTTCTATTGAACGGCTGCGCCAGTACCAGCAAAA
>DASSHJ010000237.1:0-2048 GCA_035692965.1 Nitrosospira sp.
GATATCCGCAATCCGCTTCGAGCTTTTCAATCATCGCCCTTGTCATATGCTCGAAGGAATGGATCGACAACTCCTCATCGCGGTCATTGAGAAGCTCCACAAAGCGGGACATGTGCACCCCCTTGAATTGGTGAGCCAGGCTTACGCTCATATTGAAGCTTCCGATCGTATGCTGGACTGTGCCGTACTTGTCCGCTATTTTAACGGGGTGGCGGATAGCTCTTATACCTGCCCTGTTGATCGGGATGCGGCGCGTGTCCATTACGCCTTGAACCTCTGCAAGAGGCGACTTCATACCGTTCATTGCGGTACTGTTCTTGTAACCGGGCAACAGCGCATGGTAATCCTGTCAGGCGAGTTGCTGCGACAGCCGGGCTTGAACCGATTTGACAATGCCCTCTTTATCCAGCCCGCAATCCGCCAGCATTCGTGAAGGATCCCCTTGATCCAAGAAAACGTCGGGCAAACCCAGTTGGAGCACGGGAACACAGATTCCTCTGCTTGCAAGGGACTCTAGTACCGCGCTGCCCGCGCCGCCCATTATCGTATTTTCTTCGACAGTTACCAATAACGGGTGTTTTTGTGCCAGCGACGCGATCAAGTCGTCATCGAGGGGTTTGATAAAGCGCATATTAACCACAGTAGCGTCCAATTCCTCTGCGGCATCAAGGCAGGGCTTGAGCATGCTTCCAAAAGCGAGGAGCGCGGCTTTCGACCCATCACGGCGGATCTCGCCGCGCCCGACCGGCAGCATCTGCATCTGTTTTTGAGGCACGATTCCTGCGCCGACACCGCGCGGATAGCGCACGGCAGTAGGCGTATCCAGTTGAAACGCCGTATAGAGCATCTGGCGGCACTCATTCTCGTCGGAAGGCGCCATGACTGTCATGTTCGGGATGCACCGCAAGTAGGTCAAATCGAAGCTGCCTGCATGCGTAGGGCCATCCGCACCAACGAGCCCGGCTCGATCGATCGCGAATACTACGGGCAGATTCTGGATCGCAACATCATGAATCAGTTGATCATAGGCGCGTTGCAAGAACGTGGAATAGATTGCCACCACGGGTTTCATGCCATCGCAGGCAAGCCCTGCGGCAAATGTAACAGCGTGTTGCTCCGCTATACCCACATCAAAGTAACGGTCCGGGTATTCCTGCGAAAATCTTACCAGGCCCGATCCCTCGCGCATTGCAGGAGTAATACCTACCAGACGCTGATCCAGCTCAGCCATATCGCACAACCAGTCCCCAAAAATCTGGGTATAAGGCGGCTTTCCCCCTGTCTTGGGGACGATGCCGGCGGATGGATTGAACTTGGTAACGCCATGATAAAGTATCGGATCCTCCTCTGCCGCTTTATAGCCTGCGCCTTTGCGCGTGACGACGTGAAGAAACTGGGGGCCGCGAAGATGCTTGATGTTGTTGAGCGTGGTGACCAGCACGTCAAGATCATGGCCGTCTATCGGCCCTATATAGTTGAAGCCGAATTCTTCAAATAATGTGCTGGGTGTTACCATGCCCTTGACATGTTCTTCCGCACGCTTGGCAAGTTCCAGGACGGGAGGAACGACACCGAGCATTTTTTCGCCTGCACGCCTCGCCGTTGCATAAAATTGTCCCGACATCAATCTGGCAAGGTAATTGTTTAACGCGCCGACCGGCCGGGAAATGGACATGTCGTTATCGTTCAGGATGACGAGCAGATTCGCGTCCATGGCCCCGGCATTATTCAGGGCTTCGAACGCCATCCCGGCGCTCATCGCTCCATCGCCTATCACCGCGATCGCGCAGCGGTCCGCACCTTCCTGCTGCGAGGCCACCGCCATCCCAAGGGCCGCGCTGATCGAAGTACTGGAGTGGGCTGTTCCAAACGCGTCATACTCGCTTTCGTCCCTTCTCGGGAATCCGGCAATCCCTCCCTGCATACGCAATTTGCTCATACCTTCCCGGCGGCCGGTCAGAATCTTGTGCGCATAAGTCTGGTGTCCGACATCCCATACCAAGCGATCGTGCGGGGTGTTGAAAACGTAATGCAAGGCAATCGTCAGC
>DASSHJ010000238.1:0-4486 GCA_035692965.1 Nitrosospira sp.
GTATTCGGCGGCTGCTTTGTCCGCCCGTGGGCCATTTGGAATGACGTGGATCTGCTCCGTGGGAATGGGGACATGGTCGAGCCATGCTTCGCCTGCCATGTGCGAATTCAACTCGTCTTCAGTCGGAGGCATGCAGCGTTCATCAGAAAAATATATATGCCACAGCGACCAGTCGGTCGGCGCAGATCGCATCCTCATATAAATCTCGCGCGGCGTTTCGCCGCCGGCGAGAACAATGCTGAAACGGCCACGTTCCCGAATGGAGCATGCGGCACTATCGAGGATGGCGCCCACCGCTGCATCATTCAGGGCAGCTTTATCAGGATATTTGTGCCAGCGGTATTGCCGGGAATCGGCTGCGCTCATGGAAGGTAAACGGAATACATGGGAAGCGTTATCCTTATCTTTTGTTTTTAATATTCTTATGGCGGTCTGTCTGCCGGCATCAATCAGGTTTGAGTGCCAGACGGCCGCTTCCGAGGAATAATACCGCAAGACTGCAAAATAAGTAAAACGCTTGCAATTCCAATGCCCATCCTCCTGTCGAGCTCAGCGTGAATAACTGGGCCCGGTGAGCGAGCACGAGGGCGAATATCATGTTGCCGAAAATAAGGAGGCCGCCGATACGCGAATAAAACCCGACGATAACCATGAGCGGTCCAATCACTTCACCTAGAAAAACGCCAAAAGCAAGAAGCTCGGGTAAGCCGATACCCGTGAGCATCTTGCGGATTCCTTGGAGTGACTCAGGATGAAGCAGTTTGTATATGCCGTGAAACAGTATCAGAATGCCGACGGTGAGGCGGAGGATGAGCTTGCCGAGGTTGTCGTTCCGGATCAGGTTAAGCATTGCCTTTACCCCCAGTTCCATGAGCCTCGCACGACAAGCAGCAGGCTGCTTTTAGCCACGCGGAATCAGATTATCCTTCCCAGCTTTCAGTCTAGAAGAAATTACTTTTTGATTCCGGATTTTCTCCTAGTCTTGCTATAGCCAAGGCGGGCTCATGGGGAAAGAGCAGAGGAACTTCGTTTATCCCTTGGGCAAAGGGACTGCTGGGCTGGCAAAAGTTCAGCTAAAGGCAATGCGAGTCCTACCATTGCCTTGATCCGTCATTCAGCCGTAAAGCGATTGTGATGGGACTGGACAGCGCTCAGTTTCTGATTGGCAGATTCAGCGACAGGGCTTTCCTCGACATTAAGCGCCATTTGATGGTGGAGCTGTGCTTCCTTGACGTTTTTTTTCACGGCCCCTTCGTATTGGCGAGCCAACGCCTCGGTATGCGACTGAAGATCCTGGGCCTGCCGACCGTAGAGATAGCTTTTGTCCTGGTAATGTTCAAGCAGCTGCTTTTTCTCCTGCATTTTTAAATGCATTGCTTTTGCTGCATCTTCGTAATACGTAGCTATTGCTTCATGATCGCTCCGCGAGGTTGCCTTTTGGGCAGCTTGAAGAATATGGAGGTCGCCAAGCTCGCTCCCTATTGCCGCGGGGTTGACGAGTGCGGACAAGCTAAACAAGGATAACGCTGTAACTATATGCCTTGCTTTCATTGCGACTTCTCCTTTTCATGTCGCCAAGCGGCGACGGGAAATCAGGTGTTATCAGGTGTCTTAAACGCCATTCCCTAAGTTTGCGGAGAGAATGTGAAATTTCATGTATGTGGTATAAAGAATACGTCAGGAGCACCACTTTGTCAAGTTTATTATGTGTAAAGTGAATTCAAGGTGACATTCGTCAACTTTGCCTCGGCCAAAGCGGTCGAACTGCTGCTCCTTAACGCTACGCCTCTAACGGTATTTAATTTATGGAATTTAAAGAAGCATGAACCGTGCGATAACAATATTACAAAGATACTTGAGGTCGAAAAAAACGTTCAACCTTCAGGCTTCGGACTTCATAAATCAGGAGAAACGCGTGGGTGTATTGAAGGTTCGGCGCGTCAATTTGCAGTGTCAGATTTTTTGGACGACAGAGTTCTCACCATGATCTTTTCATCAATGATGTTCTCACTTCCCATTGATGTTTTTATTTTGGAATGACGCGACGATATGGGCGTGCTGCAAGCAATCGCCAAATAGAAAAAGACCGACTAAGTTCAACAAGACGAACAGGGCTTTGGCAAATCTGCAAGAATTGACCTGCATGTAGCATGTACGTTCGCACGTACATGCAGGCCAAGAACCTTACGTTTGAAGTGCCATCAATATTTATACGATGACATCCAAATTAATGTTGAATGTGGGAGTGCCCGTTAAATTTATTTGAACGTCATCGCCACCGTACACATGAGCAGTGAACACTCCACTATTGAACGACAGCTGCGTTGAATTGAATGCCTGATTGCCGGAAACGAACGAATTGGCGTCAATCGTTGAAAGGTCGATTTTGTCTCCTGCTACCAGATGGAAACCTATCCATGGATCCCATTGCCATCTCGCCCCGCTAAAATCAGAGATGGTGTCTCTTGCCCACCAAGGGCTCTCAGATGTCGAGTCGAAATCGAAGACGTCTGATCCGTTTCCTCCAGAAAGGAAGTCTTTTCCTAATCCACCTGTCAAAACATCATTGCTGTCACCGCCATAAAGCCAGTCGTTTCCACTTCCGCCGTACAGCTTGTCATTACCATTGCCGCCGTTCAGATAGTCGTTACCGTAAAGATCGCTGCCCCAGCCCCAATCTCCACGCAGCAGGTCATTACCGTCGCCGCCATATACGCTATCGTTCCCTTCATCGCCATATAGAGAGTCATCACCCGTGCCGCCGCCGATATAATCCGAGCCGTAAGAGCCGCCTATCAGGTCATTTCCTCCCTCTCCGAACAGGTTATCCCCCAGGTCCCAGGTAACTGTAGATATGGCACCCCAAATTGTGTCGTTACCATCTCCGCCGTATGCGATGTCAGCACCCGATCCTGCATCTAGATAATCATTCCCGTTATAACCATAAAGAATATCATTCCCGGAGTATCCGTAGATCGCATCTGCGTAATTACTCCCGCGTAACGATGGATAGAACCAAAAACCCTGCCATGTATCGTTATCATTGAAATTAGTGCCGTAAATTGTTGCCATGATAGTCTCCTCAAAATATACATGGATACGGCTGTAAACCATCGGGCCGTAAATTCACGATACGCGGCGACGCAGGAAAAGTTGTAAAGGATTGGTTAAATATCGGTTATATTTTGGTTAAATTGCCGGCAAAGGCGCTGGTCGTGGAACAACAGGCCGGTATTAGAAGAGGACTGAACGGCTTACGGGAAATCGTGCTTCTTCTCTGCAAGCAGGGAGGGGAAAGAGAATTCTGGCAGGTTTGGATACAGGTTAAGCGATTTCGCCAAGATTCGCGGGTAGCCTGAAGGGTTGTCTAAATTGCTGAAGAATTGTCCAGATTGTCCACGAGGGCTAAGGGCTTACGCTTCGCTCCACCGCATCCTGCAGTTTCGAAGGATTCGCTTGGCTTCCCGAATGTGGAATAGAAGCCGCTAAGGCATCTACAACGGAGAGCAGACTCTGGTTTTCGCCGAAAGGCACGAGAAGCTCTACGGCACGCTGAAAGACACAGGTCAGCGCCTTCCTGGACAAGCGGGAACTTCCGTAGCGCTCATCCTGAAGCAGCCGCATTCGAATCTCCTCGTCCGCGAAAACGGATGAGCTATCAGCAGGAGATTACTGCTTTTTCATCTCATGGCCGCCAAACTGGTTTCGCAAGGCGGACAACAGGCGGTTAGAGAATGATTCGGAATCGCGGGACTGCAATCTTTGCAACAGCGAGAGGGTGATGACAGGGGCGGCAACGTCCAGATCAATCGCTTCGGCGACAGTCCAGCGCCCTTCACCCGAATCGGCCACGTGCGGGGCGATATTGTCTAAATGTGGATTTTGCGCGAGGGCGGCGGCAGCAAGATCGAGCAGCCACGATTGAACAACGCTGCCGTATCGCCAGATCTCGGCCACTTGGTGAAGGTCGAGATTGAACTCCTCTTTATGGCGCATGATAGCGAAACCTTCGCCATAAGCTTGCATCATTCCGTATTCGATACCGTTGTGAACCATCTTCGTGAAGTGGCCTGCCCCGCTGGGCCCGACCCGTCCCCAGCCTTTATCCGGGGCAGGCGCCAGAGCTTCAAATATCGGACGCAGGCGGTCAACAACTTTTTCATCTCCGCCAATCATAATGCTGTAGCCGTTTTTCAAGCCCCATATCCCGCCACTGGTGCCCGCATCCACATAGTGGATCCCCGCTCCCGCCAGCATGTGCGACCGCCGCCGGGTGTCCTTGTAATTCGAGTTGCCGCCGTCGATGATGACATCGTCAGACTGGAGCAGTGGTTGCAGCCGCGCGATGATGTCGTCGACAGGAGCACCTGCGGGAATCATCAGCCATACTGCGCGAGGCGCCTTCACTCGCGCAACCAGATCTTCCAACGATGATGCGGCAACGCCTCCATTTTTCTCGAGTTGCGCGAGTCCACCCAGGCTTCGG
>DASSHJ010000239.1:0-13863 GCA_035692965.1 Nitrosospira sp.
ATAATTTCGTTAATGCTGACGCTTTGACGTACATTTCTTCGCTGTCCGGATGCCGAGGTGAGCGAGCGCATCCGGCAATGAAAGCAAGCGCAAGCAGTGCCATAATGATCGGTCTGCTCATGCTGCGCCTCTCTCTTGCCAATAGGCGTAGCTGCCCGCTGGATCCCTCCCCGTATCGAGATTCCAGTTGGTGAAGGCGGTCTGGTAGGTATCGTCGTCCTTGAAGACGGCACCAGCAACGTGGAACCAGGCGTCAAGGACGTTTTCCATGGCCCGATCGAATATTTCGTCATAACTCATTGCACCTAAAGGCGTAGCCAATCCCTTCAGATATTGATTGTCGAGATCGTCGAGGGCGGGGTATGTCAGACCGATATTCGCTGCTACATGTCGCGCAAACGCTGGCAGGACTCCGCCTTCTTCCGCTTTATCGACAATGAACCTGAATGAGCCATGCCAATTATCGATAACAGGAGGGCGGGTTTGATATGGCTCGCTGTAGCAGGCTTCGAGCATGCCTTCCCAGGTATTTTTGATCGTGGGATCGAGCTTCCCGCTCTGCGGCGCGTCGCAGCAACCCCAGATCCCGGAATCCAGGTGTTCAGCCAAGCCGATTTCGCCCAGGTTCAATCTCTGGAATATATAGGCATCCTGATGCATTTCGCATATCCGGTGCTTATCCTTGTTCTTTTGGTATTCACCCACCTTCAATTCGATGACCGGGTGAATGGTCACATCGGTTACCACATGGCTGGTGTATCCTAGCAGCCAGGCGAAGGTTTTTTGCCGTGCTTCGCCATCCAGCTTTTTTATCCTGTCGATTCCCGCTTTGACCATGTCTCCCGTTTTCTGGTAATGCATGCGATCGGCCCAATGACAGGCATCTGGATGCGTAATATCGAGGTATGGATAGTCGGGGCTGACCGCTCCGAGTTCACAAAAGCGGAAATAGTCGAGCAGCGGGACAATTGCGTCCGGAACGAAACCACGACTTTCGAGCCGGCCGGGTTCCCTGATCAGGTTGACAAGGGTCAGGTGTGCGTAGGCGCCGGGCATTTGTATTTTTACAGGTAAATTGTTCTATTGAGGATTTATCGCAATTTTTAACCGATCCAGCGAGTGCCATGCGGTTTTGACAATGCTATTGTATATTTTACCGCGCTTTCGGCGCCCGCTCGATTTGCTTATGGCCTCAACGACGAGAACGTTCCCGGTTACCGATAACTTACTGACTTCTGAATAGCATTGTTTAATTTTTTCGAACGGCTGGTTTTACCATACCCGGACTCACCGGTAAAAATTCCACCGAAAGGTTTTTTTGCTTTCGCATGGGAAGCGACCGAGGGGGTGAGGCGGTATCTCGTTGCGATGACATTGCTCACAGCGACTATCGGCGCGTTCGAGGCTTTATGGTTCGCCATCCTTGGCAAAGTCGTCGACTGGCTTAACCAGATTCCTCCATCCCTGCTATGGGAGCAGGAGAAGGCCACGCTTTTATTCTTTGCAGCCCTGCTGGCGGCGTCTCCGCTGCTGGTCGGATTCCAAAATCTGTTCAAGCACCAGGTCTTGGGCGGTAATTTTCCAATGCGTCTCCGCTGGAATTTTCACCGGCTGATGCTTAACCAGAGCATGAATTTCTACCAGGACGAATTTGCCGGGCGGGTAGCGGCGAAGGTCATGCAAACTTCGCTTGCCCTAAGGGATGTCTGTTTTATCCTGGGAGACATTCTTGTTTACGTGACCATTTATTTCTTCACCCTGGTGGCGGTCGTAGGTAACTTCAATATCTGGATGTCGCTGCCCTTTATCGGCTGGTTTGTTCTCTACATCTTGGCATTGCGATTTTTCGTGCCTCGGCTCAGCCGTGTTTCGGAATCACAAGCTGATGCGAGAGCGCTGATGACCGGACGCATTAGCGATGCCTATACGAATATTGCTACGGTTAAGCTTTTTTCCCATGCAGGCAGGGAAGCGGGCTATGCGCGATCAGCGATGCGCGACTTCCTGAAGACAGTGCACAACCAAATGCGGTTGATCACCGGTTTTGAAATTACGAATCAGGCTTTGGGCGCGAGCCTGATCATCTGTGCAGTTGGACTGGCGCTGTTCCTGTGGACGGAAGGGCAAATCGGCGCCGGGGCTCTGGCTGCGGTGGGAGCAATGGCGCTGAGGCTCAACGGCATGTCGCATTGGGTGATGTGGGAAATGGCCTCGCTGTTCGAGCAGGTCGGAACCGTGCGAGACGGAATCAACACGCTCTCCAGAATCCATCTTGTTACCGACCATCCGGACGCCAAACCTCTTCAGGTAAAGAGAGCGGATATAAGCTTCGATGACGTGTTTTTCGCATACGGAGGATCCGTTCCGGTCATCGACCATCTTTCGCTGCATATCCGGCCCGGGGAAAAGATCGGCCTGGTGGGGCGTTCGGGTGCAGGCAAGTCCACGCTTGTAAACCTGCTGCTCAGATTCTTCGATATCGAGCAGGGGCGCATCCTGATCGACCAGCAGGACATCCGGTATGTCACGCAGAACAGCCTGCGCGCCAATATTGGCATGGTGACGCAGGATACTTCGTTGTTGCACCGTTCGGTGCGGGACAACATTTTATACGGCCGACCCGACGCAACCGATGCGGACATGGTCGCTGCTGCCAAGAAAGCCGAAGCCCACGAATTCATCCTTGACCTGACGGACGCGATGGGACGCCGGGGTTATGATGCGCATGTCGGTGAGCGTGGAATAAAGCTTTCCGGGGGACAGAGGCAGCGTATCGCCATTGCCCGCGTCATGGTGAAAGACGCCCCGATACTTTTGCTTGACGAGGCGACCAGCGCGCTTGATTCCGAGGTTGAAACTGCCATCCAGTCAAGCCTGTATAAATTGATGGAAGGTAAGACTGTAATAGCCATTGCGCACAGGCTGTCGACCATTGCAGCGATGGATCGGCTGATCGTGGTGGAGAAAGGCTGCATTGTTGAGGAAGGAAGCCACCAGAGCCTTATCGCCCTGAACGGCATTTACGCCCGCCTATGGACCCACCAGAGCGGGGGTTTTCTCGGAGACGACGTGGAAGTACGAGCTGAAGGTATGCGAGTTGTAGCGGCGTCTGGGGTCGGGAAATAAGCCATTCTTGTGAACATCACTATTCGAGGCGGTGTGCGCGGAAGGAGCTGAATTGAGTTTTTTGCTGCCTATATGGGCAGGGCAGTTTTTATCCCGTAACCCCTCTTTACGGGTGGGCAGAACAGGTGTTTGTTGAGCAAATAAAGGATTTGACTCTCCGCTCGATTTTACATTCCATCCGTTACGGCTCTTACGGCAGGTAACAGGTGGCCGCAGGTGCCTTAACGTGGTTCCAGTGCTGCCATTCCTGAGCAGGTTGTCGATCGCGGGGGAGAGCGGCATGAAGAAAAAGACCTTATGGTACGTCGCCGACCCCATGTGCTCATGGTGCTGGGGTTTTGCACCGGTCATCGAGAGAATCCGGAAGGAATATGGTGACCGGTTAAAGTTCGAGCTATTGCTCGGGGGATTGCGGCCAGGAACGACGCATCCGATTTCTCCTGAGCAGCGCCAGGAAATTCTCCATCATTGGGAGAACGTTCACCGTCTGACTGGGCAACCGTTCCAGTTCGCGGGGGCGATGCCAGAAGTTTTTGTCTACGACACCGAGCCGGCCAGCCGCGCCGTTGTGGCCGCGCTCCTGCTCGTCCCCGAGGTGGGCTTCCCTTTCTTAAAGGCAGTGCAGCATGCGTTTTATGCAGAACAGCAGGATGTAACGAAAACTGCTGTGCTGGTGCAATTGGCCGATCAAGCCGGACTGGATGCTCAGCAATTTGCCGCTACCTTTGAATCCCATGCGGCAAAAAAACTCACCCTTGATCACTTTACCCGCGCACGACATCTGGGCATCGGCGGTTTTCCCACCCTGTTACTGGAAGATCATGCGGGTTACCGCGCGCTAACCAGGGGTTACATCCCATTTCAGCACCTAAGCCTCAAACTGGAGAAATGGCTGGGATTGCAGCCTTAATTCGGGCGAATCCAGGCACTCGACTGGCGTTATAACTCACATCCGGATACGCCCTCGCGTATGCAACCCGTTCGCTCGTCATTTACAGATTTAAAAGGCGATAATTTCGCAAGCGGTCTATTTTTCTTACACAGGTTTCTTTCATGCCCAAACGCGCTTCAACGGTTTATTTTCTGTGGATATTAATATCGCTAATTTCACCCATTGAGACGCCGGCGGAGCCGCCCCTTTGGGTCGGCAATCATAATGGAGGAGAGAATGGTCACGGCAAAGGAAAAAAATTGCGGAACGGCAACGTCAACAAGATTGACCAGGGATATCCAGGCAATTCGCGCGGACACCTGAACTACACGGGGAACGGGATTGGCTATGGCGGAGGTCCATACAGTACCCGAAATACTGTGCGAAGCTTTGATGACCATCAGCACAGGCTGATCAGTAATTACTTCGGACCACGATTCCGGAATGGCCACTGTCCGCCCGGTCTCTCAAAAAAACACAACGGTTGCATGCCGCCGGGGCAGGTAAAGCAATGGAGGATCGGATATCCGCTGCCATCCAACGTGGTGTTTTACAATCTGCCCGCTGCCCTGCTTGGGCAACTGGGTCACCCCGGCCCGGGATACCGTTATGTGCGGATAGCGGGAGACGTTCTTCTGATCGCAGCCGCTACCGGTCTGGTCATGGACGCAATCCAGGATCTGAACTCGCTTTGAGTCCCTTGATCATTACTTGTTAGAATTGCTGCAAAGGTTGATCTCGAGCAAATCCCCAGGTTTCCCCCATTCTTGCGCCGATCATATACCAGCTGACAGGCTATCTGAATCTCCTTCTTCAGCACTGTAAAAATTTCCGACAAAAAACTTTAGGGTGACCGGCGATCTGATCGAAGCCCCGGTCGCCGCCCGCTGTTGTTTTTCCAAACTGGATATCGCTAAGCTCTTGTTTTTTCTCACTTCATCGACCGGCGTGGGGCGCCCGTCACTTCAGTCAGCCGATCTTCCTTTTTCCCCGCGCTAACATCCATCTCCACTTGGTAATGATTACATCTGGCATAGTACTTGCTTGTTTTTTTCGGAGGCCTCCCCAAGGGGTTTTTCAGTATGTGGATTAAGCTTGAGAGGGGCAGGATTCACTATCATCAACATCAACCTTCCGCAGGAAAAAACAAAAAAATGAAGACCTTGTCGACATGTTTCATAGGCGTTCTTGCTTTTACCGGAATTATTACAAATGCGGCCGCGGCTGGTGTCATTACCAGCGTATCGGGCGCTGGCGGGGGACTGGGATCATTTGGCGTTCTCAACCATGCGATCGTTTCGAAGCAACTGAATCTGATCAAGACCTTCGATCATATTGATCCGATCGATCTGACTTTCACGGTGATTCATGGCCAAGGGGCAGGCGGGTCTTACTCGGTAACCGAGACGATTACCAATCACACAGGATTACCTTGGGGCGACTTCCATTTCGTCATTTCCGAACCGGCGGAGGGAAGCCAGGGAATGGTTTTTACCAATTTCCAAAGTGCCAGCCTAGCGGGGTTCACGTTGGACTCCCCGCCTTCAAGTGGCCCGCGCGAGCTTAACTTCACAGGTAATCTCGCGAGTGGCGCCTCAGCCACGGCAACGTTCAGCCTGAATCTGCCTGATCCAGGAGCGGGCAAAACCTTGACCTTCACCTTGACGCAAAAACCGAGCCTCGAAACGAGTGTAAGCCCGGTTCCCGAACCCGAAACTTATGGCATGCTTATGGCCGGGCTCGGCATTATTTGCCTGGTAGTAAAACGCCGGAGCAGCAAACAGAGCGTTTAATAGTTTCTCCAGGATGACTGTTCTTCCCCCGCACTGGCAGTCATCCTTGTCATTCTGCCTTTTCTTCTTCGCATTCCATCGTTCATCTGCCGGAAACCCCGGTTCAATTTTCCTGCCCTGGCCCGGCGTCCTGGCAGGCAACTCGGCCGGTGACTCCAGCGTTAGGATGCCGCTGAATAAGTGCGGTATTTAGTACCTTAGTCCAATATTCATTTCCTTCCAGTTACGCGAATATATTCGTCAGCAAGGGGCCTGCGGCGACAATATAGCCAAAGAGCAATGATGATTAAAATCGTTAAGGGAATTGATGACAGGATCAAACATTCCAGGCAGGAACAAACTTACTGCGCGCGTCTTGGCCGGCTTTGGAATGCTGGCGGCTTCCCTGTCGGCACATGCGCTGGTAATCGATATCAACAGCTACGTCACGGGAAGCGGGGCGACGTTAAATACGACGGTGGCCACCCTTACGCTGACGCAAAACGGCTCAAATGTGGACTTCAGTTTCAATAATCTCGTAAACAATCTTTCGAGCGGTGTGGGGGACGACGCGTTTATCTCCGAACTATTATTTTCTTACGACCGCATGCCCTCACTCACGACTGCTTCGTTTTCAAACTTCGGCGGGAGCCAGCCAATAACCGCGTCTGCCTTTGCCATTAGTCCTCCTGGGAAGGACGCTGGGTACGATTTCTATCTGGCCCTGAGCTACCCGACCAGCACGGGAAACCGATTTACCCACGGGGAGTTTTCCACTTGGACAATCAGCAATGTTGTTATCGCTGACTTTCTTCAGCCGGTATCGGGCAGCGGTCCGGCTTCACTTGCAATGGCGCATATCCAGCAGGTCGGCGCTGGACCAGGCGGGGTCGGTTCCGTGAAATATGCCGGAAGTGACAACTCCGATCCTCCGCAACTCGCAGAAAATCCGGTCCCCGAGCCTGGATCCCTTGCATTGCTACTGGCCGGGTTAGTTGGCTTCGGTGCTATTTACCGACGCCCGTCGCGCACAACGCTATAAACCGGTGCCTACCGACCAGCCCATGCGTTCGAGAAAACCGCGGAACGCATCGCTTGCGATGATGAATGCGATAAGATAGGAAGTCAGGCTTAACAGAACGATAGTCCAGATAAGGCGCCAAGGGCTCAGCGTCGAGTAGCGCTTCCATTGGGATGAAAAGCTGGCGTCTTCAGGTTCGAGAGGTTTGTGGGATTCCAGTTCGTAAAGGACGTTTCTGCGTGCTTTAAGCAACGCGGCAGTTATGCCCGTCCGGTACGTACGATCGATAAAACCGGCCTGCTTGGCGCCCCCTGCGGTCCCGGCCTCAGGCTCGGAGACTTCGGGGGTCGCTTCCTTGTAAAAGTCCTGCATTCGGTCAACATACCGGTCATCGGCCAGCAACTCCCCCACAATCGCTTCGATATGACGGATATCCTCGTTGTCCACCGGAGCAGTCTTCGCCACGGATTGTTCGCCGGATTTGCCCTTGAGCGACTTGTCGATCTCCTGAATAAACTCGTTTTCTTTCCGGGAAATCAGCTTCAGCCACACCGCCTCCGCAGCCTGGGGAGAAGGACGTCTCAAATTGTTTTCGCTATCCTTGGCGTTTTCAACAAGCTGAGCGAGTTCGATCTTTGCCGCCCGTTCACAATCCGCGTCTATCGCCTCAAGCCTGGAGCCGAGCATATTCCCTCATCCTGAATCCCTGTAGCGGGCACCATATACCACCTCTAGTTTAGCGTAAATCGCGGGGGAAAGCGGCGCTCGCGCGGCCGTAGTGTCACGTCGGGAAAACGGGACGCCGAGGGAAAGCCGAGCGGGCTGAAATCGCGCCGATGGACCAGACCGTGACTGCCCCGAAAGCGTGTGGACTAGATCATAACTGCCCCGAAAGCGTCTCGATCCTCTATTGCGGCCGTGGCCCGGCGAATAAGTTCATAATTGTTCTCAGGTTTCATCATTCCTCCTACTGCAAGCGTGATCACCATGGCTTCGAAGGGATAGATAAGGTGAGCACGGTATCTTTGCATGAGGTTGTCCGGTTCGATGCCTGGAACCCCGTGGCGTTGAAGCGCTGCTGCATAAGCAGAAACGAGGCTTGCTTCATGGATTCTGCGGGTCTCGGGGTTGAGGGAAGTGGCAAGAAAGTAGGCGACGTCTCCGATCCCTTCACCGAAACGTACGAGCTGCCAATCGAGAAAGCCAGGCCGGTATTTGTGCCAGAATAAATTCCCGGGATGGCAATCGTGGTGGACAAGCGTCTGGGGTGCGCTTGACAGAAACCGCATAATGGTCGACCGCCGACGTGCATAGTGGACTGCCAGCGCGTGTAGCGCAGAAGGTACGGCTTGTCCTGCGCGGCGCAGTCCCCGCTTCATGAGTGGAACTGCAAGCGTAGCGCTCAGGCCATCTTCGAGGCGGCGTACGGGTCCGGCAAGCCAGCCAAATGTTTGCAAGAGTTCAGCTTTACCCCAGAAATGGGCGTGAAACCGGGCAAGTTCTTCCACGACAAGAGCGGCTTGTCCTGGCGTAAGGGTGTCACCCGGGCTGCCCGGAGTTGCCCCGCATTCAGTCACGTCTCTCAAAACGAGTACCGCGCCTCTGCCGCGTTCGCTCTGCGCCGCAAGGAAATCGGGCACCGCGGTGGGTACGATCTGGGCGGCTTCGCGGTAAAAGCGTACTTCTGTATGCAGCAGCCTTGGTAGAGCGGTAATGATCCGCGCCCGCCATGCCAGCGATGGAAGTTTTACAAACCATCGCCGCGGCATATCATTCGGGCCGTCATGCTCTACCCTCAGACGGACTCTGGTCGTGGTGCCGATATCAACGGAAACAATGTGCACAGCAGATATTCTTATGCCGGAATATCTGCTATTTACGACCCGCTGTGCCCATTCAACGGTTAAATCATTGGGGCGTCGTACAAGAACATCGTATTTCATCAACGTCATTTGGTAATTTAATCAGTCAATAATCCCTGCACTTCACGTGAAACTTTCTTGAAACCATTACATCAGCATAGGAGGCCGGGATGGCAGTGCCAAAAAAAGGGAGCCCTGAGGCTCCCTTTGATATAGCGGTCGGAAGGTCTGCAATAATCCCCTTATTGTAATTTCCATTCCGGATGGTAGTGGGTTTCCTTGTACCAGTCTTTCCAGATGAAGTCGGGATAGATGATGGGCTTGGTGGGAATGACGAACGTTACCAGATCCACAACTCCCGTCAGCGTACGCCCGAGGCCTTGCACAATCCCGACAATAAATCCGACAGGAACGCCATAAGCAGGCCCTTTCTCTCTGCTCTCTATCATCATGTTCTTGGGAACTTCCCCTATACCCGTTACCGTGTTGGCTATGCCGTGCGCCAGTTTTTCACCCACGTGCTGGGGGTAACTGCCCTCGGCCATCGAAGCCTGAGGGGAAAAGAATAGCAATGCAGCAACAACCAGCAGCGGCTTCAACATGTTTTTCATCAATGCCTCCCTATAGTTAATTAACAATAAACCGGGTTAATACTAGCATACCGCCGAGACAAGTGTCGCGCTACACTTCGAATATTGGCTCCCCGAACAATATTTGATTGCAGCATCAGAAAACACGGTTGAATCGTATCCCAAATTCATCGAGGTTAAAACGCCCTTAGCGTCTACACAGAGCAATCATTCCGGACTGTTGCGTCACCGCGTCTGGATTTCAAATTATAACGGTAGGGTAGCAAGTCGCAATATCCCTCCCAACAATATCCGCCTCAACAATCTCTTGTTACAGTAATAAACGGAGGCCTCAATAAACGGCCCGACGCAGATAATCCGCGCCGGGCCGTCCCCCTTGTAGAGGGCGGTTTTCCCTCTAGCTGATGTCAAAGCACAACCTATGCCAGAATTCGATATTAGCTTTAGTGTTATTAAATACAAACTCTTATCAATACTTCTGAATTTTCGGCAACTTATCGCTAGCAATAACTGTAAAGAATTCCGTCATTTTTGCTCTTTCAAACCCATAATTCTGCATGAATGCGAGATATCGACAACAAGGAACAAGGAACAAGCGACGAGGTTCCGTGCTATCACACATTCAATGATAGAGAGGCAAATGGGGAGGCCAGGAATCGCCCCGCTTTCGAGCTTCGATGCGCTTCAGGAAAACGCCCATCACTTCCCTGTAAAGGGCATCCTTAAGTACGGCATCTTCGTTGCCCGCGTCCACATTGGGATTGTCGTTGATCTCAATCACATAGAAGCGGTTGCCGACCTGCTTGAGGTCGACCCCGTAAAATCCGTCACCGATAAGATTTGCGGATCTCAGCGCAACCGCGATCAGTTGCTCGGGAGCCTGGTCGAGCGCAACCGCCTCGGTAGCGCCTTCGCTCAGTTTGTGTTGCTGGGCGTCGCGCTTGATGACTTGCCAGTGTCCCGTAGGAAAACGATAGCGCGCGACGAACAGAGGTCTCCTGTCCAATATTCCAACCCGCCAGTCAAACTCGGTCGGTAGCCATTCCTGGGCAATGATGAGCGCTGATTTGCCGAGCAGCTCGGGTATCTTGGCGTTGAGCTCTTCTTCTGTTTTAACCTTTGCTACCCCGCGGGAGAACGAACTGTCTGGTTGCTTCAGTATGCAGGGCAGGCCAAGCTCCGGGATAATCCAGGAAATGTTGCCGCGATGCACAAGCAGGGTTTTTGGCGTGCGGATGTTATGCTGCGAAAGGAGTTCCGCCAGATACACCTTATTGTTGCATTTGAGGATGGAATCAGGATCATCGATGACTATAAGCCTTTCCGCGAGGGCCCGGCGCGAGAATCGGTAGGTGTAGTGGTTGACAAAGGTTGTATCGCGGATGAACAAAGCATCGAATTGGGGGAGACGCCCTGCGTCGGCGCCCGTGATGAACTCCACACGCATGCGCAGATCTTCAGCCGCCTTCCTGAATTTCTGGAGGGCCTTGGAATTGGAAGGAGGCTCAGGGTTATCGGGATTCAGGAGAATCGCAAGGTCAAACCTTGGAGGTCGTTTCCTTGCCGAATGATTTCTTCCGGTGAAGTAACCCACCGCCGCGCGTACAGCGAATTCGCGTTGCTCCGGTGGAATATCGCTTACCGTCGTCGCGCAAACGGAGCGAAGAATCCACTGATCATCATGACGCTCGAAATGAGCCGATAGCAATGGCGCTTGCAAGCGATCGAAAAGCTGCTGGCTGAGTGAATCGTATCGTTTGTCGATGCTTTGGCCGAAGTAAATGCCGAGTATGAAATTGTTCATATCTTGCGGAGCGAGCAGGCGCTGGATCAAGGGGCCCAAGTCCTCGGTGAGATAACGAACCAGGTTCTGCGACTGCAAATCCTCCATGGTCCCGACTTTCGGGAGAGGCTTATGCCCGCGTGCCTCCGCGAGCAGCGAAACGTAGTATCCCGAGCTCTGGTACTGGTACGATTTGCAAAGATTGAAAATCTTGACTGACCTGCTTGCCGCCCGGCCTCGCGCCCGGGAGGCACCATCTGCATGAAGGGGATCGGTGAGATAGGCCTGGGCGGCTACTATGCGCACATCTGGAATATCCAGCGGCCAATCAGCGGGCTCATCGACGACAATAAGTATGTTCATCTGTTATCCGCACCCACCCTCCATTACGTCATCCGATGTACGGGTGACTTCATCATTTAGCGCCAGGCTGCCCATCACTTTTTTGAGGGGAGCCTTTCTTGCTCTCGCCCGGCGGCGTGCCAGCACTGCGAACGTTTACGACCTTGCTCAACATATCGAACCAGAAGGGGGCACCCAGCGAAACCGCAAATATGGTAATGAGCAACCCGAACAGTTTATAGAGTACCCAGCCGGCAAATGGCAGCGATATTTCAGGTGAGCGAAAGTATCCGGGATCCTGAGGGTCGAGTGACCATCCGATCGGCAGTTGAAGGCTTCGCGCTTTCTCGATGACAAGCTGTATACGGGCATCTTCTGCGAGTGGAAGTGGCTCAGAGGAGCCGGGATTGCTAGTCCCCGGGCTTGACACGGCCTTCGCCGCCTCCTGTGCGGCGGCGACCAACGATGCGCGCAAGGCGTTGTCTTGTGACAGACGTTGAACCAGCATCACGGTGTCGGCATTAGATACCAGCACGACAAGCGTTGCCAGCACGAGCAGGACATGCTGCGTCCATCGCTTATACCAGCCGCTGACCCGGTTCATCGCATCGTGGAACCATAACTCGATGTTCCTCCTGAAGGCTTCCGCCTGGTGTTCGACAGCGCTGACCTCGCGGCGTGTTTTATCCACGAGGACAAGGAGCGATTCCCGGGTATGGCCCTCGGGAAGGCGCATCAGCCCATCCTGTATGTTTCCGAGGGGATCCGGGTATTGTGCCGCAATGGTACGGCCGAACTCCAGTGCTTTCCTCAAGGTGGCGCCAGCGTTCAGGGCCAGTGCCATTTCCTTAGGGTTTTTGGCAGATGCGATAGCTGCTCGCCGCGCCTCCAGCATCTGCAATGCAGCGGTGACCCCGCCCAAGCTCACTTTCGCGTCAACAGCGAGCTTAGCAAGCTCCAGGTTTCCTGGAGCCTCGTTCGAGTTTTTTAAGGCCGCCTCGTATGAAATCCTTGCCTTGTCAGCAAGAGCATCCAGGGCGGCTCGTGCCTGCTCCTGTTTATTCCTGGCCGCTGCAAGGGCTTCTGCAAGCTGCGGATTTCCCGAGCCAGCAGCTGCGGCCTTCCGGGCTTCCTCATAAGCATCATCCGCGCTTTCGGCCTGCGCCAACAAATCGCCGTACTCTTTTGCGATAGCGCCCCGTATTCCGAGAATATCCAGTAAAGCCAGGGAAAAATTTTCCGGCGACATGTAGGAAGGGGGGCGGGTGGGCTTGGCCGGGTTAGAGGCATACTGGGAAATGCCCCCGATCAGCCCGTGATTATAGACTTGCTGGGCCAGGCCCGTGAAGGTGGGATCGTTGAGGAGATTTTTGACCCCTTCGAAGAGGTTCCTTCCACGCTTTTGAAGTAGCGAGGCGATCGCCTCATTCAGCGCCGAGCATATCAGGCTGAGAAGCAGATAGACAAAAGTGACGCCAATCGCTACTTCCAATATACTGGAACCGAACATTCCTCCCCCGTTCAATTAGACAATGTATAGCTCAGTCTAGTCAGTATGGTTATCGGTGACAAGTTTACTCTCATACACATCAGACATTTCATGAGCGAGCCGGACAGCAACATTCTGTCGCCGTAGAAACCATGAGAAGAATCAGCGTTGCGCTGCTGCTGTTCGCGGCCGCCGGGTTTGCCAGTGTTGCCAGTTCTGCCAACATTCCCGGTTTCGCTGGCGCCTCGGTAGATGTCCCGGACACGATAGCGGAACGGGTAAAACCGTGCGTCATCTGTCATAAGCAAGGTGATCAGACGGATGTCAACGGCTATTACCCGCGGATTGCGGGAAAGCCCGATGGCTACCTCTATAATCAGTTGCGCAATTTTCGCGACGGCAGGCGCTATTACCGGCCGATGGCTTTACTGCTCGAAAACCTGTCGGATGAATATCTGATGGAGATGGCCCGCTATTTTTCACTGCTCAAGCAACCTTACCCTCCGCCCGAGCGCGTGGTTTTGCCCCCGGAGGAGATCAAGCTTGTGCGCAAGCTGATCGAGGAGGGCGATCCGTCGCGAAGGATTCCCCCTTGCAGGGAATGCCACGGAAAAGAATTGATGGGTACGAAGCCATTTATCCCGGGTTTGCTGGGATTGCCGCGCTCTTACATGATCGCCCAGTTTGGCGCATGGCGCAGCGGCGGTCTCATGCGCAGGCAATCGGCAAATTGCATGTCGGAGATCGCGAGGCAGCTCACCCCACAGGAGAGCAATGCCATTGCTGCATGGCTTGCCGCCCAGCCAATTCCTCAAAATGCGGAGCCAGGTACGGGACTTTCCGACGAAATGGCCAGGCGTTGCGGTATTGATGGGCAACGGGAAGCAGTTCGATGAAAGCGGGGCGGAGAGCGTTTGTACCCTTTTTTCTGGCAACACTCGGCTTGC
>DASSHJ010000240.1:0-3458 GCA_035692965.1 Nitrosospira sp.
TAGTCACTGTGACGGGCAATGCCTACCAGCTTGGCTCCCGCTCCGGCTTCGAATACCATCTCGGTAATACTGGGAGACAGTGAAACGATACGCCCCGCTGGCCGAGCCAGGCGGATGGGACGCCCCATGTCGTCAACGAGCTTCAGCGGCACGACCGGCTGCAAGCCATGCGCTTCTTGATTTCGGGGAGTCAAAGGCGAAGCCGGGAGTTTGCGGTCCACGGCGCCGGCAAAGGCAATATCCGCGAAAGGCGATAACATCAATACGGACAGCAGTTCAAAAGCGCGGCGACGCAGTTGGCGCCTACCTTTAACAGGGATACAAGCTCCAGGGCAGGTATCGGAAACTTTAAAAGTTAATTTAATAGTTAAAGAAATCGCGGCGAACCCGATGAAGATTGTGACCCGATCAGGCCGCCCGCTCCTCGTAACGCTCGACCAGCGCTGCCCGTTGCTCGTAAGCGCTCCGGGCGATCCGAACGTCTTCCAGAAAAAGCGGGAGTTCCCTGATCAGCAGGGCTTGCGGACCATCAACCAACGCTTTGCCGGGCACTGGATGGAAATCCACAAGCACCATGTTGGCTCCCGCAATGACACCTTGGGCCGTGGCGTGCATGATATCCAGAATGCCCTCCGGCGAAGCAGCCCGCATCCCGACGGAATGGGATGGGTCGATGCAGACGGGCATGCGAGTCAGACGCTTGACCACCGGCACGTGAGAAAAATCGACAAAATTGCGGTGCGGGTCTCCCACGTTGGTCTTCATTCCACGCAATCCAAAGACAACCTTCCGGTTCCCCTCGGAGGCCAGATACTCTGCAGCGTTCAGGGATTCGTCCAGCGTAATGCCGAAGCCGCGCTTGATCAAGACAGGGAACTCCTGCTGGCGGCCGACAATTTTCAGAAGTTCGAAGTTTTGCGTATTGCGCGTGCCGATCTGCAGCATGACGCCAGTGGCATTACCGGTACGGTAAAGGGCCTCGCAGATCTCCTCCAGGTGCGACTCATGGGTGATTTCCATCGCAATCACCTTGATCCCGTATTTCCCCGCCAGTTCGAACACATAGGGCAAGCACGCCTTGCCATGACCCTGGAATGAATACGGGCTGGTGCGGGGCTTGTACGCACCCATGCGGGTGCACACCTGGGCATTGTCCCGTAAAGCCTGCATCATCAACTCGACATGCTCCAAGGTGTCTACCGCGCAAAGCCCGGCAAACACGTTCAGCGTATCCTGGCCGAAGCGAACCCCGTTATATTCGAAATGGGTAGGTCTGTGGTCGTTCTTGTGCCGTCCGAGAACTCGGTATTCCTCGGAAATCCTGACGGCGTGCTCGACACACGGGAGATTTTGCATTTCCTCGATCAGCAACGCTTTCGTATTGCCGATCAAATACACCTCCGTAAGTGTCTGCTCGCTCCCCACCTCGGTGTGCACACGGGCGGCAATTCCCGGCAGGTTGGCGAGGTGCGCCATCAGTTGCTTGTATTCCGCGCTATCTGAACGTGTATCTGGATTCAGGACAAGAATCATGTGGTGCTGTCGGACTTGGCCGGCGAACTGGACCTTCGCGTTTGCCTATCTGCGCCTGTCTGTGGAAAACTTCAATTCTAACCGAAAAAACCGATGCTTGCCATCCGGGTGAATATGGCGTTTAATCGCCTCCGGCACTACTCGAACAATAAAACCATCCGCCGGCCGCGAACGAAAATGCTCCTTTCGCCCTGATTGCTGCATGATGGCGCAACCTTCCCCATCAGAGATACCACCACCCCACCTCCGTCCTCCTGCCATTTTACTCATGGGCCCTACGGCGAGCGGAAAAAGCGGTGTTGCTCTTGAACTGGCCAGCCGCCTGCCGGTGGAGATCATCAGCGTCGATTCGGCGCAAGTGTATCGCCATATGGACATCGGTACGGCCAAACCGGATACTCCAACCAGAGAAGACGTTCCTCACCATCTTATCGATCTCGTCGAGCCTGACGAGCATTACTCGGCTGCGCAGTTTGTGCTCGACGCGCTTGCGGCAATGCAAGATATAACCAGCCGGGGAAGGATACCGTTGCTTGCGGGTGGCACGATGCTCTATTTCCACGCTCTGCTGGAGGGGCTCTCGGATCTGCCCGCGGGGGACAGCAACCTGCGCCGGGAAATAGAAGACCGGGCCGGGAAGATCGGCTGGTCCGGAATGCACCGGGAGTTGCTGCGTATCGATCCGACGAGCGCTGCGCGGATCAAACCGACCGATAGCCAGCGGATTCAACGGGCGCTGGAAATTTGCTACCTTGCAGGGAAACCCTTGTCGGAAATTCTGGAAGCGCCCCGCGCGCGCGAACTTCCATATACCTTTGTCAGGATAGCGCTTGTCCCCTCCGATCGAACGATATTACACCGGCGTATTGCCCGGCGGTTCGATAAAATGCTCGAGTCGGGGTTGATCGAAGAGGTCCGATCGATCCGAAGCAGGTTTGAATTGAACGACTCCAGCACGTCGATGCGTTGTGTCGGTTACCGCCAGGTAGGGATGTATCTGAACGGAATGATCGGTGCGGTGGAAATGCGGGAAAAGGCTGCGGCGGCTACCCGGCAGCTTGCCAAGCGGCAGTTGACCTGGTTGCGTGCAATGAAAGGGCTGAAGAATTTTGACTGCCTGAACGAAACCGTGACCGAGCAGATATATGCATATATAACAGCAGACCTGAGGGTGAAGGCTGAGCCGTTCCGGTAGCTGACGAGTTATAATTCACAGTCGATGCTCAAATCGTTTGTCATTTTTTGATCAACTTTGATTGGGAAATATCATGAATGAAAAGCATGGATCAATTATTTTCGTAGCGGTACTGGCAGGAGCGCTGTGCCTCGGTGGCTGCACGCGCCCTGAGGACAAGGTGCATGAATCCTGGAAAACACCTGAGCCAAAGGCGCAGGTTGATGACGCCACCCTTGCTGACATGTTGAAATCAGCGCTGCGGGCCGATCCGGAGACCAGGAATCTGGACGTCAGGGTCGAGACCCATAATGGCGAGATCATGCTGAGCGGAACGGTCAACAATCAGGCTCAGATGGATCGGGCAATCATGCTGGCCTGGATGGCGGAAGGCGTCAAGAAGGTGGACAACAGGTTGAATGTTGCTGGCGGAGGCATTGCACAAGCAGCCAAATGAGTTTTTCCTCTGACTGTCCAACGCATCCGGAAAGGGCTGCTAACCGGGAAAAACTCTCCAGGCGCTGACACAGGATAATTATCTTGATTTCTTATTTATTTCTCGCGGTTGTCCTGGTTCTAGGCGTTGTCCTTTTAGTGCCTCGGGTGCGTCGCATTCTCATCTCCAACCATCTGCTCAAGGTTTTTCGCAAGCTCCTTCCCCAGGTTTCGCAAACCGAGCAGGAAGCGCTCGATGCAGGCACGGTCTGGTGGGAAGGAGATTTGTTCAGCGGGGCGCCAAACTGGAACAAGC
>DASSHJ010000241.1:0-4015 GCA_035692965.1 Nitrosospira sp.
CGCGGGCTGCGTGAGGTAGAGTTCTTCAGCCGCGCGAGAGAAGCTCAGGTTGCGGGCCACAGACTCGAAAACTTTCAATTGGCGCAGGGTCAGGTGCAACATGGCGATTGGAAAGTAAGCGTCGCATTGGCCATTGCAGAGTAAAAAATTCTGCGGGCTGAAAGGTAACGTACCTATAAGGTAAATATTATAATAACAATTAAAACATGTGACTGTTGTTTATAATAAATCGGGTTACAATTTGACCTGTAGTACTTTTTTCTACCCCTACCAGGAGACTGACATGAGCCAAGAAATACAGGGCAAGGAGCGCTATAAATCCGGCGTAATTCCCTATAAAAAAATGGGATATTGGGATGCTGACTACGTACCGAAGGATACGGACATTATTGCCTTGTTCCGTATTACCCCGCAAGAAGGTGTGGATCATGAGGAAGCGGCAGCTGCTGTTGCCGGTGAATCTTCCACCGCAACCTGGACGGTGGTATGGACCGATCGCCTGACTGCATGCGAACTCTATCGCGCGAAGGCCTATCGTTCCGATCCGGTTCCCAATACCGGTCCAGGAACCAAAACGGAGCAACAGTACTTTGCCTACATTGCTTATGACCTGGATTTGTTCGAGCCCGGCTCCATCGCCAACCTGACCGCCTCGATCATCGGCAACGTTTTTGGTTTCAAGGCCGTAAAAGCGTTGCGCCTGGAAGACATGCGCATCCCCGTCGCTTACCTGAAGACTTTCCAGGGTCCTGCGACCGGTATTGTAGTGGAGCGGGAACGTCTCGACAAATTCGGCCGTCCGTTGCTCGGTGCAACCACCAAACCCAAGCTCGGCCTTTCCGGGCGCAACTACGGGCGCGTGGTGTACGAGGGACTCAAGGGTGGTCTGGACTTCATGAAGGACGACGAGAACATCAATTCCCAGCCCTTCATGCACTGGCGCGACCGCTTCCTGTACTGTATGGAAGCCGTCAACAAGGCTTCCGCCGCAACGGGTGAAGTCAAGGGTCACTACCTGAACGTCACGGCAGGGACGATGGAAGATATGTATGAGCGGGCTGAGTTCGCCAAATCGCTCGGATCTGTCATCGTCATGATCGACTTGGTGGTAGGTTACACCGCCATCCAGTCGATGGCCAAGTGGGCACGCAAGAACGACATGATTCTGCACCTGCACCGTGCCGGCAACTCCACCTATTCTCGTCAGAAAAACCACGGCATGAACTTCCGCGTGATCTGCAAATGGATGCGGATGGCGGGTGTGGATCATATTCATGCGGGGACAGTCGTCGGCAAGCTCGAGGGCGATCCGCTCATGATCAAGGGCTTCTACGATACGCTGCGTGACACCCACACTCCGAAAAACCTTGAGCTCGGCCTGTTCTTCGACCAAGACTGGGCTTCGCTGAACAAGGTGATGCCGGTCGCCTCCGGCGGCATCCACGCTGGGCAGATGCACCAGCTGCTGGATTACCTCGGCGAAGACGTGATACTGCAATTTGGCGGTGGCACGATTGGGCACCCGATGGGTATCCAGGCAGGCGCGGTTGCCAACCGTGTTGCGCTTGAAGCAATGGTCATGGCGCGCAATGAAGGCCGCGACTACGTGAAAGAAGGTCCCAAGATCCTGGAAGCTGCTGCGAAGTGGTGCACGCCGCTCAAGCAAGCCCTGGATACGTGGAAGGATATCACGTTCAATTACGAATCCACTGACACTGCCGACTTCGTCCCCAGCGAGACGGCCAGCGTTTAATTGCACTTAGGAGAAATCACGTCATGATGACAAATTTTCAAAACCGTATCACGCAGGGGCAGTTCTCTTTTCTGCCCCCGTTGACGGACAAGCAGATCTCGGCGCAAATCAAATACGCGCTGAAGAATAACTGGGCAATTGGTATCGAATACACGGATGACCCGCATCCACGCAACACCTACTGGGAAATGTTCGGTAACCCGATGTTTGACCTCAAGGATCCTGCCGGCATTCTGACGGAGATCAATGACTGCCGCAAAACGTATCCGAATCATTACATTCGGGTGACTGCGTTTGACGCCACGCGTGGAACGGAAAGCCCGAAGATGTCGTACATCGTCAACCGGCCGAAGAATGAACCGGGCTTCAGGGTGAATCGGCAGGAAGCGGATAGCCGTAGCATTCGTTATACCATCCATTCTTATGCAATGGATAAACCGGAAGGTGAGCGGTATTAAGCGGTGAAACCCATCCCCTTCCCAGCGAAGGGGATGGCAAACAAATGCTGATTACGTTATGAGCGGAGCAAGGAAAGGAGCGCCTGTTAATCTGGCGTTCCCTTTCTGAACCGCGGTACAACTCTGTTGTCAATGGAGTTGAAATATGCAGAGCGCACATATTGTTTATGGTGAATCGGATATGAAAAAAAGCTCAAAGGATCTCGTTGTCGTTGCCGCGGATACCAGCCCGATCGATCTGGATGCAGAGTTTCGCGCATCGAATATCAAGGAAGTGCTGGACAAGCTTGATCAGGAATTGATCGGCTTAAAGCCGGTTAAAACCAGAATCCGGGAAACCGCTGCCTTGCTTCTCGTCGACAGGCTGCGTAAAAAACTGGATCTGACTGCCGGGGCACCCAGTCTGCACATGAGCTTTACCGGCAATCCGGGCACCGGAAAAACCACGGTGGCGCTGCGCATGTCGGAGATCCTGCACAGATTGGGTTATGTGCGCGAGGGACATCTTGTTTCCGTTACGCGCGACGATCTGGTGGGCCAATATATCGGCCATACAGCCCCCAAGACCAAGGAAGTCATAAAGAAAGCGATGGGGGGAGTGCTGTTCATCGATGAGGCCTATTATCTGTACAAGCCCGAAAACGAACGTGATTACGGCGCGGAGTCGATCGAGATTCTGTTGCAGGTGATGGAAAACAACCGGGACGATCTGGTTGTAATCCTTGCCGGCTACAAGGATCGCATGGAGAAATTCTTCCGGAGCAATCCTGGCATGCGTTCGCGTATTGCACACCATATCGACTTCCCCGACTACACCCCGGACGAGCTCGTGGCGATTGCCAAGCTCATGCTCGCCGCACAGAATTACCGCTTCAGCGCCGAAGCCGAAAAAGCTTTCGGCGAGTACATCCAACTAAGGATGAAAATGGAGCATTTTGCCAATGCACGCTCGGTTCGCAACGCACTTGACCGTGCCCGGCTCCGGCAGGCCAATCGCTTGTTCGAGGGGGCGAAGAAGAACTTGTCCCGAGCCGATCTGATGACCATCGAAGCCGAGGACATTCGCGCCAGCCGCGTATTCAAGGAAGGCGCCGTTGATCTGGATGGTGACGAAGGGGCGAACGAGCGAATTGTGGCGGGCTGATCCATCATTCTTGCCTCTAACAGTATAAAAGACTCAGAACCCGGCAGAAGACCCATAGCTGAAGTTAATCCATCAAATGAAGGGCGTCCATCCCAGGACGCCCTTTTTGTTTGAGGGACAAAGACAGTTTGCTGTAATTCAATGAAGAAGAGTGCTTCACTGTTGCACGCTTCTCCCGATCATATTCCAAAGTCGCTCGGCGACTAACCCATGCGCCCCACTCGTCTGGAAAAACCGTCGCATAACCGGAACGACTGGAAAACAATTCGGGCGCTGATGCCTTACCTGTGGGAATTCAAAGGCAGAGTTACAGCTGCGCTGGTGCTTCTGATACTGGCCAAGCTCGCCAACGTGACGGTTCCGCTGGTACTGAAGGAGATTGTCGACGCTCTCGATCAGCCACGCGCGCTCCTTGCCTTGCCGGTTCTCCTACTGGCCGCCTACGGGGCGCTGCGCCTGTTCAGTACCCTATTTGGAGAGCTTCGCGACGCGGTGTTTGCGAAGGTTACCCAGCGCGCCATCCGGCGCGTTGCCATCAAGGTTTTCGGCCACCTCCACGCGCTGTCGTTACGCTTCCACCTGGAACGGCAAACGGGGGGAGTTTCTCGCGATATCGAGCGTGGTTCGCGAGGCATTTCCTTTCTGCTTAATTTCATGTTG
>DASSHJ010000242.1:0-12426 GCA_035692965.1 Nitrosospira sp.
CTTTCGAGCACTTCCCGGCCCGCATATTATAGCTGTTGCAAACTAAAGCCGGTTGCGAACAAAAAATTGCGCCTCTCCCACATTAAACTCTCTGGTTTCAAATCCTTCGTCGATCCAACGGAAATACCTACTCCCGGCGATCTTGTCGGCATTGTAGGGCCTAATGGCTGCGGCAAATCCAACGTCATTGACGCGGTACGCTGGGTGCTGGGCGAATCGCGGGCCTCGGCGCTTCGTGGCGAGTCAATGCAGGATGTCATTTTCAACGGGTCCGGCAATCGCAAAGCGGTTGGACGTGCAAGCGTCGAACTCGTCTTTGACAATAGCCTGGGAAAGGCCGCCGGGCAATGGTCGACCTATGCCCAAATCTCGATCAAGCGGGTGTTGCGGAGGAACGGCGAATCGAGCTATCACATCAACAACATTCATGTACGGCGCAGGGATGTGGCTGATATTTTCCTCGGGACCGGAGTGGGTGGGCGCGGGTATGCCATTATCGAGCAGGGAATGATCTCTCGCATCATCGACGCCAAGCCGGAAGAGTTGCGCATGTTCCTTGAAGAAACAGCAGGGATATCCAGATACCGTGAACGCCGGCGGGAGACGGAACAGCGTTTGGGGGACACTTCTGAAAACCTTCTGCGCGTCAGCGATATTTGCCAGGAACTGGAGAAGCAGTTGGCGCGACTCGAAGAGCAGGCACACGTTGCAACCAGGTTCAGGGATGTCCAAGGCCGCTTGCGCAGAGCGCAGGAACTCTTGTCGTATGCGCGCAGGCAGGAAGCGGCCGCGCAGCGGGAATCGGCGGAAAAGGAACTCGAATCCCTGCAGGTGCTGCTCGAAGCCGAGACCGCACGGTTGCATGCCGCGGAAACACGGCTGGAAGACAAGCGGGCTCAGCACTATGCGAGCGGCGACGCGCTCCATCAGGCGCAGGGAGCGCTTTATTCCACGAATGCTGAAATTGCTCATCTCGAGCAGCAGATTCAGCACTTGCGCGAGAACAGTCAACGTGTAGCCGCACAGATCTCTTCCGTGAATAATCGCATCGATTATCGCGAAGGCCAGGCAAGGGAAGCGGAAGGGACATTGAGCCAGTTGCATACGGAGCTCGAACAGGCGCGGCAGTCTCATGAGCAGGCGAAGAGCAAGGCGACGCTTGAAAACGAAAAATTGCCCGGGGTGGAGGCTGCTTTTCGGGCTTGCCAGCAAAAATCAGCCCAGACGGAGCATGCGCTCTTGAGGGCCGAGCAGGCCGGGCGACTGGAGGAGAACCACCGGGCTTATGCCGGAAAGACCATCCAGCAGCTCGAATTGCGCCGGACCAGGCTCCTGACCGAGTTGAGTGGGTTACCGGCGCCCGAAATGGAAGAGTTATCGCAGTTGCACTTCGAGGCAGAGATAAGTGCGTCCGAGCTCAACCAGAAGCAGGGGGCCCTGGCAGAGGCTGAAAGTTTGCTCTCCGCTACGGGGGGAGCAGTCCGGTCCTGCGTGGACAAGGTGCGAGTAGCGCATCAGCGGATCATTCAGGCTGAAGCGAGATTGCATGCCCTGGAACGCTTACAGCACCGGCTGGAAGGTAGTGACAAGTTGAGTGCGTGGCTGGCGAAGCATCAGCTGGATGCGTTGCCGCGTTTATGGCAGAGCATACAGATCGAAAGTGGTTGGGAAGACGCACTTGAAGCAGTGCTTCGCGAGCGCCTCAACAGCGCCCAGCTCGAGCGACTGGAGTTCGCTTCCGCGTGGGTGCGTGATCCTCCTCCTGCGAAGTGGACAGTATACGAGCCCACGGGGCGGCAAGTGCCCAATGAACAAACCGGATGTCCATCACGCTCGGGGATCGGTTGGAGGACGTTGCAATCCTATCTCTCATTCGATAACACGCAGATAAGACGTGTAATGGAAGAATGGCTGAGTGGCGTTTTCGCGGTAGAGAGCATAGAGGAAGGTCTCGCACGCCGAACGACGCTTTTCCCTAGAGAAATGTTTGCGACGCGCGAGGGCCATATTGTCACTTATCACAGCCTCAGCTATTACTCTCCTGACTCGCAGCTGCATGGCGTATTAGGGCGCCAGCGTGAAATAGGTCAAATCAGGCTCGAACTTGGAACGTTGAAGAATAATCTGGCGTTGGAGCAATCTTCGCTGGATGCGGCCGAAGAGTCAAAACGGGAACTCGGATCGTCGGTATCTCGCTTGCGTTTTGATATTGCTCAGCTTCAGCAGCAGAGTCACGATATTCAAATGCAGAGGCTCAAGCTTGTACAACTCGCCGAGCGTGCCAGTTCGAGACGTGGCCAGATTAACGACGAGCTGGCGGAAATCGAGCAGCAGATGACATCAGAGGTTTCGGCAACGTGTGAAGCGGAAACAAGACTTGCCCAACTCAAGGCGGAAATCGAGACTTTGCGCGAAATGGCAAAGGAAGAGAAAGGTGCGACCCAGGACGCTGAACGATTCTTGAGCGTCCAACGGCATGCGCTCCAAAACGCATTGCGCGAGGTTCAGGAGGCCCTGTTCCGTGAGAAAACATGCCATAACAAAATGGCCGAAACAGAGAATACAATCAATTCGATTAAGGAGGATCTGGCCGAATTCAGGACACAGTTGCAAAAATTACAGGCTGAACAGGGCAGTTTCGATGAAACGGAGCTCAACAGTCGCCTGCACGAATGGTTGACATTGCGGGGACAGCGGGAGCATGCGCTGGCGATTGCTCGCAATGTGCTCGAGGAAGCCGCTCGCCTTCTGCGCAACATCGAGCAGGAGCGATTGGCTGCCGAGCAAAAGCTTCATCCTCTTCGCGAATCCATCAGTGCGGCACGTCTCAAGGAACAGGAGGCGCGCATTATCGAGAATCAGTTTGATGAGCAACTGAAGGAATCGAGCCTCTCCCAGGAAGAGTTGGCACAAGCTCTAGGTAAAACCCGCCCCTCGGCGCTTCAGGCCGAGATTGTTCGCCTGGACGGGGAAATCAAGGCACTGGGGGCGGTCAATCTTGGCGCGCTCCAGGAATTGGAGTCGGCCCGGGTCCGCAAGGGCTACCTCGATTCGCAGCTCAAGGATTTGCGGGAGGCTTCCGATACATTAAAGGATGCAATACGGCGCATGGATGCGGAAACCCGCGAGCGCTTGCTGGAAACCGTCGAAAAGGTGAACGCCAACCTGAATGAAATGTTTCCAACCATCTTCGGCGGGGGGCAGGCGCGGCTGCTGCTGAAGGGTGACGAGATACTGGACGCGGGTGTACAGATCATTGCGCAGCCTCCCGGGAAGAAGAACAGCTCGATCCAATTGTTATCGGGCGGCGAAAAGGCCTTGACTGCGCTGGCATTCGTGTTTTCGCTGTTCCAACTCAACCCTGCGCCATTCTGCCTTCTGGACGAGGTGGATGCGCCGTTGGATGACAGCAACACTGTGCGCTTCTGCAACATGGTAAGAAAAATGGCACGGCAAACTCAGTTCATTTTTATCAGCCACAACAAGATCACGATGGAAATGGCGCAGCAATTGATAGGCGTAACCATGCAGGAAAAAGGTGTATCCCGAGTGGTCGCAGTAGAGATGGAGGATGCCGCCAGGCTCGGCAGTACGCCGCAAAGGGCCGGACAGGCATGGTGAATATGAGCGAACTTCAGGTCAGCCTGATCGCGATTGGCTTTATCGTGGTAATGGGCGTAATTTTCTTTAACTGGCTCCAGCAGCGGCGTTACCGGAGGCATGCGGAACAGGCCTTTAGTCAGAAACATGAAGACGTGCTGTTGCGAACAACCGCACCGCTGGAGGAGGGAAGGATAGAGCCCCAGCTTGGGCCGGCGGAGACGTCGCACGAGGTTGAGGCGGAGCCAAAATTAAACGAACCGGTTGAGGCTGCGCCGGAAACTCCGGAGCAACCGGTCACTCCCGCCGTGTCCCTCGAGCGGCCATCCGCCCCTGTTGAAAAGCCAGCTCCGCCGTTGACAGCAGTCTTTGACGGAACGGTGGATTACGTGGTGAATATCAGTTCTGAAAAAAAGATTGAAAATTCCGGCCTAGGGGCGTTGCTGCAGCGTAAATTCGATTTCAGCAAGCCAGTACGATGGCTAGGGCAGACCGGGTCTGAGACGGCTTGGGAAGACATTACGTCAGACGTAAACGGAAAGGCCGACTATTTTGCTCTAAGAGGCTGCCTGCAGTTGGCGGACCGGGCTGGTCCAGTCAGCGAAGTGCATTTGTCCGAATTCAGGGACATGGCCGAGAATTTTTGTGCTGGGATAAATGCAAGGGCGAGATGCCCGGATGTACACAAAGCGTATGCACAGGCGCTGGCCCTGGATGAATTCTGCAGTGAAGTCGATGTCATGATAGGCATCACCATTATCAGCAGGGACGGGGGTGCAGTGACCGGGGCAAAGATTCGCATGGTGGCTGAAGCGTCGGGATTTAAGCTTGGAGCGGACGGCATGTTCAGCTTCCGTGGTGAAAACGGCTCGACATTGTTTTCACTGGGCAACCTTGAACCGCACCCTTTTTTACCCGATACGTTGCGGACGCTCACCACCCGTGGCGTAACTTTTCTGCTCGATGTTCCCAGGACCTCGAACGGAGAAATGGTTTTTGAGGATATGGTGCGGGTTGCGGAAGCCTTCGCGGATTCTGTCGGGGGAATCATGGTGGATGACAACAACATTCCCTTGAGTGCCGAGGGCATCGAAAAAATTCAGCAGCAGTTGATGGCTATCGAATCCATGATGGCGACCCGAGGTATTCCTGCTGGCAGCGAGGTCGCGCGAAGGCTGTTTGCGTGAACCCAATTCCGCATCATCTGGCGGATCGCGCAGGCGAATTACGTAAGCTGATCGAATTGCACAACTATAACTACTACGCCCTCGACGCGCCTACTATTCCCGACGCGGAATACGACACGCTGTTTCGTGAACTGCTCGACCTCGAGCAACAGTACCCCGAGCTTGCAACGCCCGACTCGCCTACCCAACGGGTGGGCCTCGCAGCGCTCAAGCAATTTTCCCAGATACACCACCGGACGCCGATGCTCTCGCTCATCAATGCGTTCACAGCGGAAGATGTGGAGGGGTTCGACCGTCGCGTACGCCAGCTTCTATCCGTCGACGAGGTTGAATATGCGGTAGAGCCCAAGTTCGATGGTCTTGCGGTCAGCCTCTGCTATGAAAATGGCGTCCTGACATCCGGGGCGACGCGTGGGGATGGATATGTCGGCGAAGACGTCACCCATAACCTGCGCACGATAAAGTCAATTCCCTTGCAGCTTCACGCTGATAGTCATGAGCCTCCCCGCTTCCTGGAGGTGCGGGGGGAGGTGCTGATGTTGAGAGCTGATTTCGAAAAGCTTAACCAGCACCAGCGCGAAAAAAACGAACGTGAATTTATAAACCCGCGTAACGCCGCTGCCGGGTCGTTACGGCAGCTTGATCCTGCTATCACTGCAGGCCGCCGGCTGACATTTTTCGCGCATGGCGTAGGTGCATGCGAAGGTGGAAAGATTCCACGCGACAGGCATACGCATCTCCTCGATTATCTTGCTTCCAAGCGATTTCCGGTGCCTCGCGAACGAGACACCGTGCGCGGTTTCCCTGCCCTGCTCGAATACCATGGCAAGATCAGCCGGATGCGTGAAGCATTGCCTTACGACATCGATGGCACCGTATACAAGGTCAATGACCTGGCTCAGCAGGAAAAGCTTGGTTTTGTCTCCCGCGCTCCCCGGTTCGCGATTGCACACAAGTTTCCCGCTCAGGAAGCCGTGACGGAAGTCCTGGCGATCGAGGTGAATGTGGGCAGAACCGGCGCATTGACTCCCGTTGCCCGCCTGAAGCCGGTATTTGTGGGCGGGGTCACCGTGACCAATGCAACGTTGCATAATGAGGATGAGGTCAGGCGCAAGGATGTGATGATCGGGGACAGCGTGATTGTCCGGCGGGCAGGGGACGTGATTCCGGAGATCGTGGCTGTCCAGAAGGAAAAGCGTCCCCAGGACGCAAAATTCTTCGTCATGCCTTTGCATTGCCCTATATGCGGCTCGAAGGTTGTACGCTTGCCCGATGAAGCCGTCAGCCGTTGTACGGGCGGATTATTTTGTCCCGCACAGCGAAAGCAATCCATCCTGCATTTTGCTTCCCGCAGGGCGATGAACATCAAAGGGCTTGGAGAAAAGCTGGTGGATCATCTTGTCGACCGAGGCATCGTCAAGACACCGGCCGATCTTTATAAACTTGGCTCGACGGATATTGCTGCATTGGAGCGCATGGCGGACAAATCCGCGGGGAACATCATCAATGCGATCGAGAAGAGCAAGGCAACGACTCTCCCAAGGTTTATCTATGCCCTGGGAATTCGCAACGTGGGCGAGACGACAGCGAGAGATCTCGCTTCGCATTTCGGGGCGCTTGATCGATTGATTGCCGCGGACATTCAAAGCCTGCAGCATGTTCGAGATATTGGCCCTGTCGTCGCCGAAAGTGTCGCGAACTTCTTTGCTGAAAGGCATAACCTGGAAGTTATCGACCAGTTGCGGGAAAGCCGGGTACGATGGGAGGAAAGCCAGAGTACCGAGCAGGCTGCCCCCGGTGGGGCAGCTGAGCTCTTAGGCAGAGTTGCAGGCAGGACTTTCGTGTTGACCGGGACGCTACCGCATTTGAGCCGTGAAGAAGCGAGGGAGCGTATCGAAGCCGAGGGGGGGAAGGTTGTGGGAAGCGTATCGAAAAAAACGGATTACGTGGTAGCAGGGGATGATCCGGGTAGTAAATATGAGAAAGCTGTTGAACTCGGAATAACGATTCTTGATGAGGAAGGGCTGTTGAATCTATTGCAGACATCCTGAGGGGTTTTATAAGGGGGACCGAGGTATGCCAAAAATAACCAAGGCGGTTTTCCCCGTGGCAGGAATGGGCACCCGTTTTTTGCCTGCTACAAAGGCAAGTCCCAAGGAAATGATGCCCGTAGTCGATAAGCCTTTGATCCAGTATGCAGCGGAAGAAGCTGTAGCAGCAGGAATAAGGGAACTGATCTTTATAACAGGGCGTCATAAACGTGCAATAGAGGATCACTTTGACAAAGCTTACGAAATGGAAGCGGAGTTGGAAGCACGGCATAAGTACGATACCCTGGCTATCTTGCGGAGTATTTTGCCCAAGGACATCTCGTGCATCTATATACGTCAGCCAGAGGCTCTTGGCTTAGGCCACGCCATAAGTCTCTCACGCCCCGCCGTAGGCAATGAGCCATTTGCGGTATTGCTCGCCGATGATCTGCTCGTGGGGAACACACCCGTAATGCAGCAATTGGCTGAAATATACGAACAGAACAATTGCTCGATACTTGCAGTCGAAAATATCGAACGCGAGGAAACATCGAATTACGGTATTGTAAAATGCGAACCCGGAATGAAGAGGGTGCATCCCGTAACAGGGATTGTGGAAAAACCTCGGCCTGAGGATGCGCCTTCAACGCTTGGAGTGGTGGGACGTTACATTCTGACTCCCGGAATTTTTCGCCATCTCGAAAAAATCCGGCCGGGCGCGGGAGGAGAAATACAGCTTACCGATGGTATTGCTTCACTGCTGGAGGAGGAGCGGGTGCTCGCTTATGAATTCCGTGGCATCCGTTATGATTGCGGAAGCAAGCTTGGATACCTGAAAGCCACGGTCGCGATGGCGCTCGAGCATCCCGAAGTGGCGCAGCCGTTTGCCGAGTACCTGGCCACGCTACCATGCTGCCGGCCTCTTGCTTCATGATAATGCTAACGAGTTGCCGGCTGGTGCAGCCGGCATGAGTCTTCACTCCAGCGTTGCTGCTCTCGGTCATTCGCCCATCTACATTTATTTGCACCCCTTGCGGCATGCTGACCTTCGAAGAAGCCAATAACATAATGAGCTCAGCTGAGCCGCTGTTTTCAGCCCAGGAGATTGCGAAGACGATAAGGCGCATGGCGACCGAAATCACGGTGGCGCTGGCGAATGACTATCCGGTGGTATTGAGCGTAATGGGTGGCGCTGTCGTATTTACGGGCCATCTCCTGCCTTTGCTTGAATTTCCCCTTACGTTCGATTATCTCCACGTCAGCCGCTATGCCAATACGAGACATGGGGGAGAAATCCGATGGAAAATGCGTCCGCAGGAAGATATTCGCGGCCGCGTGGTGCTAGTGCTGGATGATATTCTGGACGAAGGGGTGACGCTCGCAGCAATACGCGACTGGGCAGTGAGTCGCGGCGCATCCGGGTTTTATAGCGCTGTTCTCGTGGAAAAGGAGATTGGGCGACCGAAGCCGATTCATGCGGATTTTACCGGAATAACGTTGCCGGATCGCTATGTATTTGGTTTTGGAATGGATATAAACGGTGCATGGCGGAATCTGCCGGCGATCTATGCGTTGAAGGACAAGGGTTTCCCAAAGACGGAGCAGCCCTTTTCTAATCAGTTTTGAGCTCAGGAACGTCTCAACAAGTCCTCGCGGAGTGCGTTGCTGATAAAATCGGGATGATCACAAGGCGCGCGACGAAGGTCGTAGCGGGGACTACGATGCCAAGGAGTGCAACGCAGTGGCGCCCCGGAGCGTTGCCGAGGGACCCCGCAGTGCGAGGATCGGCAGCGGAGGGGATGTCCGACCGTACAAGGTATAATGAAGGGCGCCCACATCCCGCTATGGGATCGCACCTTCCGACGGAAGAACCTGCTCCGCCCTACGCGGTCGTGCCATTCGCTTCGTCGCCTTTCGCGCACCCCATCTCGCAAAGCCGTCGTCGCGCCCACGATGACTTATTCAGAGGTTTCCTACGTTATGCTTGCAATTATAGGCGGTACGGGAATGGCTCAGCTACCCTGCCTGGAGATATCGCACAGGCAGATTATCAGGACACCCTATGGAGAACCATCCGGCCCGTTCACCTTCGGGAGCATAAACAGTAACAAGGTCGTATTCCTTGCCCGGCACGGCTACGGCCATACAATTCCCCCGAACGAGGTAAATTACCGCGCCAATCTTTGGGCCCTGCGTTCACTCGATCTCATGAATGTCGTGGCGGTCGCCTCGGTAGGCGGAATACGTGCCGACCTGGCGCCTGGCGTGCTCGCCGTGCCCGACCAGATTATCGATTACACGCATGGCCGTCACTATACTTATTATGAAGGTACAGACAGGCCTGTCACGCACATTGACTTTACCGAACCCTATTGCCAGTCAATGCGAAATCGCCTCCTCAAGGCGGCGCTGCTTGCGGGCGAGAAAGTCATCGATGGGGGTGTCTACGGGGCAACACAGGGTCCCCGGCTGGAAACGGCAGCTGAGATCAACCGGATGGAACGGGATGGGGTCGATATGGTAGGGATGACCGGCATGCCGGAGGCATCACTGGCCAGGGAACTGGGCTTGTGCTACGCCACTGTTGCCGTTGTCGCAAACTACGCTGCCGGCCGCAAGACGAGCGCGCATTCCATTAGCCTGGAAGACGCGCACTCCGTACTCGAAAGGGCAATGGTGAGGGTGCGGGATATTCTTGAAAGAGTGGTGGAAACCGATGGCGATTAGACCGGTTTTGAAGATGGGAGACCCGCGCCTGCTGGAGGTTGCTGAGAAAGTCAAAAGCTTCGGGACACCGGCGCTCCATAACCTGATACGCGATATGCGGGATATCATGGAATCGCTCGACGGCGCGGGTTTGGCCGCCCCTCAAATCGGGGTTGGCCTGCAGGTCGTGATATTCGGCGTAAAGCGTAATCCGCGCTATCCCGACGCCGAGGAGGTGCCGTATACCGTGCTGGTTAACCCTGTCCTGACTCCGCTTACCGATGAGATGGAGCCAGGCTGGGAGGGATGCCTGAGCGTTCCGGGGTTACGCGGAATGGTCCCCCGCTTTGCCAGATTGCGCTACGAAGGATCGGATCAGTACGGCAGACGTATCGAGCGCACCGTGGAAGGGTTTCATGCGCGGGTTGTGCAGCATGAGTGCGACCATCTACAGGGAATCCTTTATCCCATGCGTATTTCCGATTTTCGCACGTTCGGTTTTACCGATGTGCTGTTTCCGGCCGAGGCGCCGATGGAGGAATAGGCCCGGTAAAGAAGCCTTGATCGAGCTTTTCGCGCCAAAAAAGGCCATTATTCAGCCTGAATATCTTGGTATCCGAGTATGGTGGGAAGACAAAAGAGAGGCAGGGGCAGGGAAAATATGCGGAATCAGTTCGTTCCGAAGTTATCCGTTATTTTCATCCGTTGTGCGACCTGAGGCCGGAGCAGGCCAACTGTTGGGCCAATAGCTGAGCCAGGTGGCGCGCGCTCCGTTTTCCGCTTTCGACAACAATGTGGGCAGCGTCGCGATAAAGTGGATCGCGCTGAGCGTAAAGTTCCGTTAATTTCTTACGCGGGTCCACCGTCCTTAGCAAAGGCCTGTTCTGATCCTGCCGGGTGCGGCGCCACAAATCCTCGACGGCCGCTCGCAAATAGATGACGATTCCTCTCTGCTTCAGAATCCTGCAGTTTTCTGTGTTAAGCACCGAGCCCCCACCCGTGGCGAGTACGATGTTTTCCATTTGAGCCAACTCGGCCAGCATGTCCGTTTCGCGTTTTCGGAAGCCGGCCTCACCCTCGATTTCAAAAATCAACGGTATCCCGACTCCCGTTCGCTTTTGAATCTCACGGTCCGAGTCATAGAATGTCTTGCCGAGAAAATGGGCAAGAAGTCTGCCCACTGTTGTCTTGCCCGCTCCCATCATTCCGATGAGAAAGATATTGCCGCTCGCCTCGCCGGGCACCTCATCTTCCGCCATTTTCATGTTGAGCGTTTCCATAGGCCAATTGTAGCTGAAATGCCACAATTCGCGTGGAAACATCTCCTTATCCCGTCTCGCAGGCTAACCTGACCGGTCAGATTCTGCGAGATCGCATGAGGTGCAGCACAGAGGGTAGGGCTCGGTTAATGAGTGACGACTTCAGCTCGTTCCGCAATATCCCCGCGGTAATCGCGGCCCCGCCCTTTGCTGCCTTTTTGAGTGATCCGTGCGGCATCGCGGCAATCAGCCCGAGAACGGCCAGAGAGGTAAAATATGGGTGGCGGGTTATGAACTTGAACGTATGGCTGCGCGGAAATGTGTCCGCGACGGAACGGTGTAGATGCTCTTTCTCATTCTCGTCCTCGATGTTGAGCATTCGCCGGTAGTTTTTGCGGGTGGCATCCATTCGCTCAAGGATCGCCATCCTTTCCTCCTCGAGAGAGCTTTTCATACCACGTCCTTCATGAATTTCACGTCCTGTTGCAATTCGTTACGAAGAGTATCCAGAGCGGAAACCGAATCGTTCCGCGCCGGCATGCTCAGATAAATGATGAACGCTATCAACGCGTAGAATCCGGCCACCCCCCAGGCGGACATGACACGATAAGGGGTATCCCAAAAGGTAACAATGACAGCGGCGCCGAGAAACATGAGGCTCAAGGCAGCAAACAGTCCGGCGACGACGGCGCCGATCACGCGCTTGATCAGACTCTGGCCCTGAATCTCTGCGGATACCTTGAACAATTCCACATAATCGCCCAAGCGCTCCAAAGCAATTGCTCCGAGCTGTTGGGCTTTTTCGAGGGTAGCAAACATGATGGATTCTCGACCAAGCCAGGGAAAACGATCAGCGGCGCGTCATCAGCAGACCCAGAAGAAAGCCCGCCGCGGCCGCGTATCCCACGGATTCCAGCGGGCGGTCTTTTACGTACTCCTTCGAGCACTCCACGCCATGCTGAAATTGCTCGCGGGCATTCCCCGCAATGCTTTTGGCCGATTCTCTGGTCTCCGCAATTTTCTGCATCAGCTTTTCCTTGGCGTCTTCCAGGTCAACGTCGGATAGCGTCGGAATCTTCGCGATGAGGTCATCGAGATCAGCCCTGAGATTTGAAAGCTCTTCACTTGCGACGGCACCCACGTGTTTGCCTGCCGATTTGGCTGCTTCACCAACCCGTTGAGCAGCTGACCCCACGTGATGCGCCATGTTTTCCGCAGCGCCCTGTGCATCGTCTGTTTTGTTCGCGGAAGTATCTGTCTGCATAATGGACTCCTTGGTTCGATTAGAAAAAAACATCGTACAAATCCGTGCAGGCAAGGCTCATTTCCCTACCTCAGCCTCATGCCTCAACCTCATCCCATTCTCCGCAATTAATCAGCCATGTATGTACGTTGACACACATAGTTGCTCCCGTTTCTCAGTTTAGGGATGCCGCTGCGCCATGCCTTAAAAATGGAAGAGCCAGAGCGGAAACTCCTTCCCCGGTTCAAATTGAGTGAGCAAAGTCAAAGATGATATAATCCGCAAACTTGGCCTTCTGGTACCTTTTCGAGGTTTGCCGGAGTTGATCTCGACTGTGAAGGCCTGGTCAAAACGCATATCCGCCTTTCATAAGGGTGTTCCGACGGAACGAACGTGGCGGG
>DASSHJ010000243.1:0-5993 GCA_035692965.1 Nitrosospira sp.
CGACCTCTTCCAGTACCTTCACAGCAAACTTGAAGACTGTACTGCCTTCCATGGTAACGAACGGGTTGCCCTGCGCCTTCCCGCCACTGAAGCGCCCGGGTGCAGTAAGTATCCCGCTATAGCTTCCGTCGGCATGCAGATGACTTGAGATGAGCCCGGGCTGTTCGCTCCTGCTCAGGACAACTGCTCCCGCGCCATCACCGAAGAGCACACACGTACTCCGGTCCGTCCAGTCAAGTATGCGCGAGTATATCTCGGTGCCCACAATCAGCGCGGTGCGCGCCCTGCCCGCCCGGATATACATGTCGGCGGTTGCAAGAGCGTAGATAAAACCGCTGCAGACGGCTTGCATGTCGAAAGCTGGCCCATCCCTTACGCCAAGCTTATGCTGCAAAATACATGCAGTGCTTGGAAAAATCATATCAGGTGTCGTTGTCGCAACGATGATCAGGTCAATGTCAGCTGGGACAATGCCGGCAGCCTCGATCGCGCCGCGACTGGCGTTCAGCGCCAGGTCGCTTGCCATCTCATTCTCGGCAGCGATGTGTCGCTCAACAATGCCAGTACGCGTCCTTATCCATTCGTCGCTCGTATCCATCATGCCCTCGAGGTCATGATTTGTAAGCACCTTTTCCGGCAGATATCCACCCGTCCCGATGACTTTAGAATAAATCATGCACGACCCCCTTCAACCCCTGGGGACGGGGAATAGACGGCGGATTTTGGCAGGTGGTGCGGCAATTGGGCGATCCGTTCCCTGATATGATGGAGCATTCCACCACGAACCTCTTCCACCGCCCGAGCGATCGCAAAACCAAACGCATGGGTATCGGCAGAACCATGACTTTTTATGACAATTCCCCTCAACCCGAGCAAACTCGCCCCATTGTAGCGCCGGTGATCAATGCGGCGCTTGAAAGCCTTGATCACGGGAATTGCGACGAGCCCTGCAAATTTTGTCAGGAGGTTGCGCTTGAATTCTTCACGAAGGAAGGTAGAGAGCATTTGCGCAACGCCTTCCGACGTTTTCAGCGCCACATTGCCAACGAAACCGTCACACACAACCACATCCGTTGTTCCCTTATAAATATCATTGCCCTCGATATTGCCATAAAAATTGAGGCCGCTATCCCGCAGCAAATCCGCCGCTTGCTTGACGACTTCATTCCCCTTGATCTCTTCCTGGCCTATATTGAGGAGCCCGATGCTGGGCCTCTCCTTGTTTTCCACTGAGGACACCAAAGTAGCTCCCATAACGCCGAATTGAAGCAGATGCTCCGCTGTACAATCCACGTTTGCACCCAAGTCAAGTACGTAGGTGTGCCCCCTTATGGTAGGCAGCACCACGGCGAGAGCCGGACGATCGATGCCGGGCAGCGTCTTCAATACGAACCGCGAGGTTGCAAGGAGAGCGCCTGTATTTCCAGCGCTTACGCAAGCCTGGGCTTCTCCGCTTTTGACCAGGTTGACCGCAACCCGCATCGAGGAGTTTTTTTTACCGCGCAACGCCAGGGTGGGCGATTCATCCATGCCCACAACCTCGCTGGCTGCCTCGACCCTCATCCGAGGGTTGGGCGAAAAGTTGATTGCGCCCAATTCTGCCCCGATAACGTCGGGCAGACCCACAAGAATGATCTCGGTTTCGGGATTCCGTTTAAGGTAATTTACGGCTGCGGGAACCGTTACATGAGGACCATGATCGCCCCCCATGCAATCTACGGCTACGGTTATGTTCAATTTTTAGCGCCCTGGAGGCAGGGAAAGCTGAAAAACTTCGATCCCTAAAGGATGGGGCGAGATTTAGTCCCCTTTCGCTTTGATGACCTTTCTTCCCCGATAGAATCCGTTTGGACTGATGTGATGGCGCAAGTGCACTTCACCTGTCCCCCGCTCCATGGTTAATGGCGGGTTGCTCAAGAAATCGTGCGATCGGTGCATGCCGCGCTTTGACGGCGACTTCTTGTTTTGTTGGACTGCCATGGTCAACTCCTTAAAGTAGCATCTATTGCAATCAATGCAGATTTTTCAGCGCCGCCAAAGCGGCATAAAGTGGTTTATCTACCGCGGTTTCAGGATCAGACGTAAGGCTGGCCGAGCGTTCGCACACTTCGTGGCGGGGCGAAATCGGCAGGCTCAAAATGACCTCGTCCTCGATGAGAACCAGAACATCCAGGTGAGGTTCAGCAAGAATGCCTTCTACAGATTCATCCTCATCCAAAGATGAAAGTTCCCTCTCATTCTCCGCCAGCCGCAGATCCGCCTTCACATCCAGCAGATGCTCGAGCTCATCCAGACAGCGCTGGCACCTGAGCTTCAGTACGCCTTGAATGGAAACTTTCAGGATGGGCTTGCCATTGTTGTTCAGCGCGCCCGAAACCTCATACCGCAACTCGCCTGAGTTCTCGATTAAATAATCTTGCAAGCGCTCAAGCTTGGAAAGAGGAATTCTACCATGGCATGTCCCAGCATTCCTGGCAAAATCAAGCGCGTCAATAGAATGCCTTACGGGCATGATGAGCTTTTCAATAATTACGTGATTCGGGATTTGGAGTTACTTATGCAAACGGCATGACGTCATCAAGACGAGCCTTACTCTCCTCTGTCTTAGGACGCGGAAAAACAGCTGCCGTTCACCATTCCAAAAAACATCAATAAGATAAATATCCTTACAGAAGAACCTCGGCGCAAGAGCCGGAACGTTCTTAAATTGATAAATAATTCCACTGGTATTAAAATTCCATACGCATTGCACGGCGCGCATCATATATTTTTTGCGCATGCGTGTCAAAAACACAAGGCCAGAAAATTAAACTTTGAAAACTCAAGAGATTGCCCAGGAGCTCGTTTTGGGCTCCAGTTCCATTTATCGCCACGAACTCCTCAGTCGCCTGCAAATTCCGTTTCAAATATTCAATCCGGAAGTTGATGAAACACCTCTGCAACACGAGCGTCCCGAGTCCACCGCACTCCGGTTGGCGGAAAACAAGGCTCGTTCGGTCGCAGTGAATTTTCCCGGCGCGCTGATCATTGGTGCCGATCAGGCAGCGGCGCTTGGAGGCTTGCAACTCGGCAAACCGATGAACAGGATCAATGCAGTGAGTCAGCTACGCGCTGTCCAGGGAAAGGAAGTGACTTTTTTTACCGCATTGAGCCTTTTTAATGGCCGCAAGAACCAGGGGCAGACTCGTATCGTTGAATCCCATGTGAAATTCCGAAAGCTGACCCACCAGCAAATCGAAAACTACCTCGATAAGGAACAGCCCTATCACTGTGCCGGGAGTGCGAAGGCAGAAGGACTCGGTATCGCGTTAATCGAGCGCATCGTGAGCGATGATCCGAGCGCCTTGATCGGGCTGCCGCTTATTGCGCTCGTCGAAATGCTCGGGAACGAAGGTGTCGAAGTAATTTGAGCACTGGAATCCTCTATCTCATTCCCGTTCCGCTGGGAAACGGTGAAATAAGCTCGATACTTCCTGATTCAGTCCGTAGACGGGCGCTGGAGCTCGACTACTTTGTTGTTGAGCACCCTAAAGCCGCAAGAAAATTTCTCAAGCAAGCGGGATGCACTCGATTACAGGATATCCGGATGTCCGTACTGGATGAGCATACCCCTGCGAGTGAAATCGAAAGCCTGCTTGAACCATTGCTTTCAGGAAGCGACGGAGGACTGCTATCTGAAGCAGGTTGTCCAGGCGTCGCCGATCCCGGGGCAGACCTGGTGCGGCTCGCTTATAAAAAAAACATTCGCGTGGTGCCCCTCGTTGGGCCCTCTGCCATTCTGCTGGCCCTTATGGCTTCCGGCCTGAACGGCCAGCAGTTCGCGTTTCACGGATATCTTCCCGTCGATCGGAGCGCGCTTGTCCAGAAACTGCTTGAACTTGAAAAAGAATCGCAGGCTCATGATCAGACTCAAATATTCATCGAAACACCTTACCGCAACCAGAAGCTCCTTGCATGCATCCTGTCGATCTGCCGCGACAATACGCTTCTCTCCGTTTCATCCGATCTGACAACGGCTGATGAATTCATTTGCACAAAAACGGTGAGCGAATGGCGTCATAATTTGCCGAATCTCGACAGCAAGCCTTCCGTTTTTTTGCTGCACGCCTAATGCTCCAGAAAGGGTTTCCGCAAAACGAGATTTCACTGCAATCCCCACCCCTTGCCCGAGCTCAACAGAACTTCGGCCACGACCCCGCCGAAGCGCTTTGCGAAACGTTCCGCGAAACCTTCTCTCGTCGTGTAATCTACAATAGACTCGGCCTTGATTATTTCACGCGCAACGTAATCCGAGCTTCCCACTGCGTCGGCAAGACCCAGTTGAATACTTCTCTCACCCGTCCACACTGTCCCGCTGAATAGGTCGGGATCGTCCTTGAGGCGCTCGCCCCGCCCCTGGCGAACCACGTCAATAAATTGCTGATGTATTTCGTTCAGCATCTCCTTTGCGTATTTTTCCTGCTTGTTATTCAACGGAGAAAAGGGATCAAGAAACGCCTTGTTTTCCCCTGCCGTGAGCAATCTGCGCTCAACACCCAGTTTTTCCATTGTGCCAGTAAAGCCAAATCCGTTCATTAACACGCCGATCGATCCAACCACACTGGCTTTGTCCACGTATATCTTGTCCGCCACCGCCGCCACATAATACCCGCCGGAAGCGCAAATATCCTCGACCACTGCATACAGAGGAATGTCGGGATATTCAGCGCGAAGACGTCTTATTTCATCGGCAATATAACCCGCTTGTACAGGGCTTCCCCCGGGGCTGTTGATCCGGAGTATCACGCCCTTCGTCCTTCTATCCTTGAAGGCATGCTGCAAGCCCGCATTGATGTTATCGGCACTGCTGATCGTGTCGGGGGAAATCACGCCGCGCAGATCAACCAATGCAGTATGTTTCCCCGAAATCGACATATCGCTCTCAGGAAACCAGCCTAGCCAGTAAAAAAGGAATATCGATAAATAGACAAAGGTAAGAGACTTGAAAAAAACGCTCCAGCGGCGTGCCCGCCTCTGCTCCTGCAGCGAGGAAAGCGCCAGTTTTTCGAGAACGCGCTTTTCCCACCCTTCGCCAGAATTTCCTGAATCAGCCATATAAACCCTTCCATTGAATCCTCGAACCTGTCATAACACTTATTCCTCTCGGATTTCCCTCTCCGGATTGGGCGTGATGCCAATACGAAGCGCAAGCTACGCTTCAAAGCGAAGCCCTTGCGCTCAACATCGCCCCGCAGCTTGAGCGTATAAGGGCCTATCCATGGTTGTCCATCCTTGTCTGTCAGAGTCAGTCGTTTTCCGCGTCCAGCGATTTCAAAAAATCCCGCAAATCTTGGGGGAGCGGAGCCTCCAGGCGAAGCTGTTCTCCCGTTACAGGATGCGCTATCTCTGCGCTAGCGGCGTGCAGGAACATGCGTAGCAGCGGCGAGCTGCGGGTACGTTTCGCCAGCTGTTTATTTAGCGAAAAATCGCCGTACTTGTCATCCCCGGCTATAGGGAAGCCAAGGTGAGAAAGATGAACCCGGATTTGATGAGTCCGCCCGGTCTTTAGTTCCGCCTGAAGCAGACTGAAATCCTGAAAGCGCCTCTTTAGCACGAACACGGTATGCGCGGCCATGGGCTTCTCCACCTTTGTTCCAGTTACCACGGCCACACGCCTTTCCCCCGCCAAGGTTACGAATTTGTTGAGTGGCAACCTGACGCTTTGCCTGGCGTTTTGCCATTCACCTTTAACAAGCGTCAGGTAGTGCTTCCCCATGACTCCTTCGCGTATCTGCCTGTGCAGCTCAACGAGCGCCGTTCTTGTCTTTGCAAGGAGCAGAACTCCCGAGGTTTCCCTGTCTAGGCGATGCACCAGTTCCAGAAACTTCCACTCGGGATGCTGCGCCCGTAGCTGCTCGATAATCCCCAGGCTTATTCCACTTCCACCATGAACTGCCATCCCGGATGGCTTGTTGATGACTATCAGGCAGTGATCCTCGAACAGCACCTCGAAC
>DASSHJ010000244.1:0-9062 GCA_035692965.1 Nitrosospira sp.
AGACGACCAACTTGCTGTCGCGGTGGCGCAGGCTTGCGTGACTGCCGGATATTGCGGGGTAGTCCGGCACATCATTGAACAGAGCCTGGACAGGCAGTGGAATCCCGAACTGGCGCGGTTGTACGGCGAGTGTCCTGAAAAGGATGCGATCGGGCAGATCGAGCGCGCGGAAGGCTGGCTGGCATCGCATCCCGGCGATGCAGGCTTGCTGCTTGCTCTCGGAAAACTTTGCATTCAGCAGGAGTTATGGGGGAAAGCGCAAAATTATCTGGACGCGAGCTTGTCCATCGATCGCGATTATCCCGCTCACCTTGCCCTTGCGCAGTTAAACGAGAAAATCGGGCAAGCGCGGCTTGCAAAGGATCACTATGACAGAGGGCTCGCGCTTGCCCTGCATCGCCTGAAAGTGCTGGGGCATAAACATCTTGTGGACGAGAACGGATCAGGTGACGATCTGCGGAGTTCCGGATTGGGCACGCACGTCCTGGATAGTTGACGTGGGGGTGTCACGAATGCCTGGGTCAGGAACCCGGGCTCAGCCGGGAAGCGGTAAATGCATCCGAAAAGAACTCTTCTTCCGGCAACCCTCGTAAGGAGGTCAAGTCGCGATGAGCTGCTTCAACCATGGCTGGGGCGCCACAGGCATACACCTGGAAACCCGAGAGATCGTCAAAATCCTGCAATACGGCGTGATGCACGAAACCGGTTCTGCCGTTCCAGTTATCATTCGGCGAGGCGTCGGACAAAACGGGAATAAAAGCGAAATTATCATGCTCCCGCTGCCAGCCTTCGGGCAAATCAGGCATATATAGATCCGCTCGAGTCCGGTTACCCCAGTAGAGGGTCATTTTCCGCGCGCTGCTCCGTGGATTTCTATCGCGGAAGACATGTTCGAGGATGCTTTTGACCGGGGCGAACCCGGTACCGCTGGCGATGAAAATAATCGGTTTGTCGGAGTCTTCCCGGAGGAAGAACGTGCCGAAAGGACCCTCGAAACGCAGGATGTCCCGCTCTTTCATGTGGGTGAAGACGTGCTCGGCAAATGTCCCCCCCAGGTAATTGCGTACGTGCAACTGGAGTAGTTCGTCATCATGGGGCGCATTGGCAAGTGAAAAGCTCCTCCGCTTTCCGTCTTTCATCAGGATGTCGATGTATTGACCGGCAAGGAACTGCAGGCGCTCGTTGGCAGGCAGCTTCAGGTATATAATCATGACGTCGGGCGCGATCCGTTCCAGCTTCTGTACCCGGCAGGGCAGGGTTTTTACCTTGATATCCTTGATCGCCCCGATCTCGCGACACTCGATGACAAGTTCTGAAAGCGGCATGGCGCAACAAAAAAGCGCCATGCCTGCATGCTTCTCTGCTTCACTCAAGGCGGATTCCGTGTAATTGCCGAAATCGACCGTTCCCTGCACGATCTTTCCCTTGCACGTTCCGCAAGCGCCGTTGCGGCAGCCATAGGGAAGCGGAAAACCTTCACGCAGCGCTGCTTGAAGCACGGTTTCTCCGGGCTGAGCGATAAAAGTATGGCCGCTGGGCTTGATGGTGATTTGATGCGACATCAATCAGGATGAGTCAACAAGGACGAGTCAACAATAATATGTCGAAGGCTTTGGGCAAAATGAGTACTCGGAAACGGACACTCTTGATAGTTGGTTGTGGCGACATTGCGTTGCGCGCGGCACCTTTGCTGCAGGCGCATTACCGGTTGGTGGGCCTTTGCCGAAAACCGGAGAGCCGGAATAAACTGCGACTAAGCGGCATTACCCCTATGCATGGGGATCTGGACCTTCCGGGTAGCCTGGGGAGAATTTCGGGTCTGGCGCATGCAGTGCTCCATTTGGCGCCACCGCCCGAACATGGGCACACCGATTCCCGCACTTCCCATCTTCTGTCTGCCTTGGCGAAGCGGCCGAAGATAAAGGGGGCAATACTACCACAACAGTTTGTTTACATCAGTACGACTGGGGTCTATGGAAACTGTCAGGGGCGGTTCATCGACGAGACTTGTCCCGTAAATCCCGAGAGCCGGCGCGCAGCGCGACGGGTGGACGCCGAGAGGCAGATCAGGGCGTGGGGGCAGAGGAACGGGACGAACGTTTCCATCCTTCGCGTGCCCGGTATTTATGCTCTCGATCGCTTGCCGCTTGCTCGCCTTCGCCAGAGGGAGTGTCTGGCGCTCGTGCCGGAAGAAGATAGCTATACCAACCATATCCACGCCGACGATCTTGCGCGCATTCTTGTTGCCGCATTACGCCATGCACGGCCTGGGCGAATTTACAATGTTTCCGACGACTCCAGATTGAAAATGGGTGATTATTTTGACCTGGTAGCAGATCATTTCGAGTTGGCCCGGCCGCGGCGCATCAGTCGCGGCCAGGCGGAGGGCGGATTAATATCTCAAAATTTGTTTTCGTTTATGAGAGAATCCCGCCGATTGATGAACATGCGGATGAAACACGAGCTGAATATCGACCTCCGGTATCCTGCCGTTTCTAACTGCCTTGCCTGTCCGGCTCCCGCTGAGCCGGGTTGAGGTGTGTTCCTGGCACTACGGCTTTCTTCATTCTTTGCGATAGCGATTAAATTTCCACGAACTGCCAGCCTAAAAAACGGTCGTTCCAGTGAACCCCATACTCGTCATAACGACAATGCCCGATCGGGCGAGCGCGATAAGCCTCGCCGAAGCTCTTGTCGACGAAAGACTCGCAGCCTGCGTAAATGTGCTGGCCGATTGCACCTCGGTCTACCGCTGGGAGGGAAAGAGCGAAGCGGCGACGGAAGTGCCTGTGTTTATTAAAACAACCGAGCAGAATTACTCGCGGCTGGAACAGCGGATAATGTCGATGCACCCCTACGAACTACCCGAGCTCATCGCTGTCCCAATCTCAGACGGTTTGCCGGGTTATTTGAAATGGATCGAAACAGAAACACTGACACTGGATTCAAAAGTTGAATGAACAATATCGGGTTCCTTAAGTTGCGATGCGTCTGATTCGCTATTTATTCATCCTGTCACTTGGTTTTTTGAGCCTTAACGCTATCGCGGAAGAGAAGGCCTCTTTCGGCTTTCTTTCGGGGTTGTCGAAACTAGGCATGAGTGCCGATCAGGACGAGCCGGAGCTGCTGCCACCGGATCAAGCCTTCAAACTGACCGTCAAGGTGCGCGACGAGAATACTCTTGTCGCCCAGTTTGAACCGGCCGAGAATTATTACCTTTACAAAGATAAGGTTGCTTTCAAGCCACAGGATACTGCCACTTCGATCGAGCAAATTTCCCTGCCCCGGGGCGATCTGAAGAGCGACGTGACTTTTGGCGAAGTCGAGGTTTTTCACCGGCCATTTGAAGCCCTTATCTCGCTGAAAAGAAACTCATCTTCGGCAGACAAACTGACGCTTGTCGCAACCTACCAAGGGTGCAATGAACCGGTAGGCGTCTGTTACGCGCCCATCAACAAGGTTATCGAACTGACCCTTCCGGCGGCGAAGGCAGCGGCCGGAGCAATAGCGTCGGCGGTCAGCGGCGAGGCCGTGGCGGCTTCGCCGCTCAGAACAGGGGCGCCGGACGCGACGGCAGAGCTGTTCCCATCTCAGCCTCCGGCTGTCGAAACAGAGTCATTGAAAATCGAGCGAATGTTCGAGACCGGGAATTTCTGGTTGATTCTGACCGGTTTCTTCGGTGTCGGCGTGCTTCTCTCTTTTACGCCTTGCGTCTTCCCGATGTTCCCCATTCTTTCGGGCATCATCGCCAACCGGGGGGAACATATTACCAAGACGCGAGGGTTCGCTCTATCCCTTGCCTATGTGGCCGGGATGGCTATCACTTATGCGGCTGCAGGCATTGCGGCTGGGCTTTCCGGAGCCATGCTTTCCGCAATGCTGCAAAACGCATGGGTTCTGGGTAGTTTTGCACTCATCTTTGTAGCCTTGGCTTTCTCTATGTTCGGCTTCTATGAATTGCAGTTGCCGGGCTTTCTCCAAAGCAAGCTCTCGGAAGAGGCGGGCCATTTGAAAGGCGGGCACCTGGCGAGTGTGTTTGGCATGGGCGCGCTGTCTGCACTGATAGTCGGGCCATGTGTGGCGGCTCCGCTGGCGGGTGCGCTGTTGTATATCAGCCAGACCCGTGACGTGGTGCTGGGCGGCTCGGCGCTGTTTGCCATGGCGTTGGGAATGGGCGTGCCACTGCTGCTATTAGGCGCTTCGGCCGGGGCCCTTCTGCCAAAAGCAGGACCGTGGATGGAGTCGATCAAGCAGTTTTTTGGAGTGCTGCTGCTGGGCGTAGCCATATGGCTGATATCGCCCGTGATTCCTCCCGTGGTGCACATGCTGCTGTGGGCAGCGCTGTTGATCATCTCAGCCATTTATTTACACGCGATCGATCCCTTGCGACCCGGTGCCTCCGGTCTACAGAAATTCCTGAAGGGGCTGGGGATGATCTCCCTGTTAACCGGCGTTGCGCTGTTGATCGGCGTATTTTCCGGCAGCCGTGACATTTTGCAGCCCCTGTCAAAAATAAGCATTGCCTCTTCGGATACCGCCAATAAGAACGGATCGGAAGCAGGCCGAAATGGGCATTTACAGTTCAGGAAAATACGCTCGATAGCCGAGCTCGAGCAGCAGGTGCTCCAGTCCAGGGACAAGTATGTCATGGTCGAATTTTCGGCCGACTGGTGTATCTCGTGCAAGGAAATGGAGCGTTTCACCTTTACCGATTCAAAAGTGCAGTCGAGGCTGAAAGACGTCGTATTGCTTCAGGCGGATGTGACCGCCGGAACGCCCGATGACCAAGCCTTGCTCAAGCGTTTCAAGCTATTCGGTCCCCCCGGTATCCTGTTTCTCGACAGAGAAGGGCGCGAGGTTCGCGGAGTGAGGTTGATTGGATTTCAGGATCCCGACCGTTTCCTTGCCGTACTGAATGCAGTGCTGATATAGGTTGTTTCGCGGATCCCATTCCATTGTTGTATCCGCGAAACGCAGATAACGATCTGCTTCTCCACCCGTTTTCACGCATATACCCGGGGCATGGCGGCCAGGATTTTTCCTCAACCCACCAAAAAGAAAAATTTCCAAGAAAATTTCCGGGAAAATTCAATGACGAAATCGCAACAAATAGTGCTGTACCTGGGAGCTGCATTGATTGCGGTAGCAAGCGGATTCTTGCTGCGCGGGCAACTGACCAGTGGCTCGCACGTCGGAACTGCCGCGGATTCTGCCAAGGGGGCGCAGACCATTCTAGCCGCCAATCTGCCTGACTTAAACGACAAAAATCAGCCGCTCTCCCAGTGGCGTGGCAAGGTGATGGTGGTCAACTTCTGGGCGAGTTGGTGCGAACCCTGCCGAAAGGAAATCCCGGAGTTCATCGAGCTCCAGGAGAAATTCGGTGAGCGCGGATTGGTATTCGTCGGGATTGCCGTGGATCAGAAGGAGCGAGCGGCGGCTTTCAGCAAGGCCATCGGGATCAACTACCCCGTGCTCGTGGGCGATATGAGAGCAATGATGTTGGCGGAAGCTGCGGGCAATCGCCAGGGCGCCCTGCCTTTTACCGTAGTGATTGACCGCAATGGGAATATCACGGGCACGAAATTGGGGAGTCTCAGCCGAAGCAAGCTCGAGTCGATGTTCATCCCCCTACTGTAGGTTTCTGGCTGGTGCAGAAGACTTGCATTACTGCGTTTTATAGCCGCGCGCCTTCGTTATTTTCCACGAATACTCGAGAGTATTATCCGATGGAATCGGCATTGACAGCGCAGTTTTTGAAAGAGGCTCAAGGTTCAGTTCGAGATCATATTCATTGCCACCTGAAGAATTCTCGGCGTCCCCGTTCCCTTTGCCCAGTGGGGTGAAGCGGACAGTGACCCCCGTTACGGTATAATCGCTGTTGCCGTTGTAAAGCGTTCCACTAAAGATGCCCCAGCCAAAACCGGCATGGATGACGAGCTTTTCAAAAGCGGCCGGGGGCAGTTCCGTATCCTCTGCCCTGCCCCTCGCAGGTAACTGGACGCTCATGTTTCCCCCCGCACTCGCGATACGACTCGCTTTAACACCCGGCGGGGAAGGGTTGCGGTCCTGCTGATGCGATTTCTCTGCTGCCGGATCCCTGGCCTCTGAAAGTGGGATCAAAAGAGCCAGCAGCGCAAGCGCGACCAGATATCGTATTGAGATTTTCCTTTTCATTTGAAAAGACCAACTTGGATGTGCGGGGAACAATCTTACTCGTCGATAATTGACCTGAATATAATCAACAGTTGTCTGCGAGTTGTCAGTGGCATATGGATTTGATCGAGACGGCAAGGTCGGGATGGCCTAGAGCGACAGTGCCCGGTAAAGATTGTACGTACTGGTCATGATGATCAATACCCCCACGAGTATGAGCAACGTTTTGGCGTGAAGCTTCTTGCACAGCACGGCAGCGAACGGGGCAGCGAACAGACCCCCGAACACGAGGCCTACGATGATCGTCCAGGTATTGTTTTCCATCAGAAGCGTAAAAACTGTAGCTCCTGCAAGTGTCAGAAAGAATTCTGCGAAATTGACCGAGCCGATAGTCGTGCGCGGGTCATTGCCAGAGCCCACCAGCGTTGATGTCACGACGGGTCCCCAGCCGCCTCCGCCTGCGGAATCGACAAAACCGCCGAACAACGCAAGTTTTCCGACGTGCTTGGGGGCCTTCGTCCGCAGGCGTAGCGGCCGGAACGCCTTGCTGACAATATAAACTCCGAGCAGCAACAAATAAGCCGATATGTAAGGCTTGAACACCGCGCCGTCGATGTGGGTGACAAGAAAAGCGCCGGATATCCCACCCAGAATACCGGGCACCAGCAAGCGTACAAAGAGATCTTTATTGACATTGCCAAATTTGGCGTGCGAGATTCCCGAAACACCGGTGGTAAAAATCTCCGCGATATGGACGCTTGCGCTGGCGGCCGCCGGACTCGCGCCTGTCGCCAGGAGGAACGTGGTGGCCGTAACGCCATACGCCATTCCCAGTGCGCCATCCACGACTTGGGCGAAAAATCCGACCGCGACTGCGCTCCAGAAAGTTTTCGCGCCGAGCGTCTCGTTAATGATTTGCCAGCCACCCACCCAGTCATTCGATACAAAAAAGCGTCCCGTCAGGAAAAGCACCAGCGCAATCATCACAAGTCCGGCAAACCACATTGCGGCATGGAGAAGGGGATGTGCTCCCGGATGGGAAACAGGATCCTCGATAGGTGGAATTCCGAGCTGCTGATGTTCCTCGTTGATGGGATTAGGGGTTAGATCAAGATTACGTATTTTCATGGGGTTGTGTTTGCTAACTCTTCTGTTTCGCAGACACTATACCGATAGCCGGAACCATGCAGAAGTAACCGAATAGAATATGTTTATTCTTTTGCTGTCTGCCCGCGTTACCTGGTAATTGAATAGGATGCTTCTGGCTGATGTCATTCTTGTGATCCATTTCCTTTTCGCCCTGTTCGTGGTCGGCAGCCTCCCGCTGATCTGGATAGGGTCATGGATGCGCTTTCGCTTTGCGCGAAACCGGTCGTTCCGGTTTCTTCACCTGATGGCGATCGTGTTCGTCGCAAGCGAATCCCTGATTGGTATGGTATGCCCCCTGACTTCTCTCGAAGACGCGTTGCGCGGCACAGGAAACGGGGGAAGCTTCATTCAGCGCTGGTTGCATCGCATCTTGTATTACGACTTCCCGGAGTGGATATTGACCGTAGCTTATGTCCTGTTTGCATTCCTGGTCGCGCTAACCTACATCCTGGTTCCGCCGCGTGGGAGGAAGCGGGGCTGATCGAGCCGATTCCTCATCTGTGAAAGATTGACCCATTGCCTCGCGTGAGGGTAAAGTTGTGATAGAAAAAAGAGGAATAAATCTCTCCGCCTGCTTTTGCCAACAAAGCTTCCCCCACAAATCGAGAAACCATGTCAGCTGCATCATTTCTCAAGAGAATCGCTGCACAAAAGCGCCGTTTGGGAATCGGAGCTGGAATTTTGGTCGGCCTGGTTGCCCTCTACGGGCTGCTCGGGTACTTCTGGTTGCCGGGATTTATTCGGACAAAAGTGGAAAGCGAGCTGTCGGCGTCATTGCACAGGCCGGTCACCGTGCGGTCAATCGAAATTCAGCCCTATACGCTCGAATTCACGGTGCGTGGGTTTCGCGTCGGAGGGAAGCCCTCGGATTCCGACGCAGGCAATGATCTTCTGTCATTCGAAGAGCTCTACGTGAATGTGAGCGGTGCGTCGCTGACGAAAGGTGCACCCGTGATCAGCGCTGTTACGTTGAGAGGGCCTGTCGTGCGGCTCGTACGCGAAGGTGAAAACCGCTTCAACATTACCGACCTGATCGAGGATTTCATGAAGCAGCCCCCGTCCGAGGGCACGACGATGTTTTCGGTCAGTAATATCCTGGTGGAAGACGGAAGTTTCACCCTCATCGACCAGCTCAAGGATAGCCGCCAGGAAATTTCAGGGATCCGCCTTGGTGTGCCGTTCGTTGCAAACCTGAAAAGTGATGAGCAGAGCTGGGTTGAACCCCATTTCAGTGCAAACGTGAACGGCGCGCCGCTGAGGCTCAACGGGAAGCTTCGCCCTTTCAGCACCAATCGTGAAGCTACACTGGAACTCAAGCTAAATGACGTGGACCTGACCCGTGTGGATGAATATTCACCTGTCCCCGTTGGTATCCGGCTGAGTTCGGGCTATCTGGACAGTAACCTCGTGCTGACATTCAGCCAGGCTGACAGCGAAGCGCCAAAAATCACTTTAACTGGAGAAGCAGCACTTCGAAAACTGGGAATCGAGAACCACGGTACCGAGATACCATACGCGGCCAAGATCGCGGAAATCCAGATCAAGCCAGTCGAGCTCAATCTGAACAGTGCGAACCGATCGCACGTTGCACTGGCTTTGAGCGACGCGGTGATCTCGCATGAGGGAGAAGAACAACCTGTGCTGAGCCTTCCATCGTTGAAAGTGAGCCAATCCTCCATCGATCTCGCGCATCAATCTGTCACGCTCGGGGATATAACGCTCGACCGAATCCATGCATTCTTGCGGCGGGAAAGTGACGG
>DASSHJ010000245.1:0-3267 GCA_035692965.1 Nitrosospira sp.
TCACGCCGACCTTCCCATTTGCTGCTTCCGGGAATACGCCGGAGCACGGAATCTCCTGGGCCGATAGGCATACTCTTGCTGACGACTCAGGGTTGACAGAATGCGTTGGGCGAGGTGTTGTGTTGCGGACAGGTTCGACACGCATAAAAGCTTGATACGTTGGCAGTGATGCCTTCGCCTGGATTATGATTCGCAGTGAGAGCTGGAATATTTGCTATGACTCCTTTACCGATTGATTCCCGCACAAGTTATTGCTCGGACCTCTTCCTGCGCCGGGAGCCGCGCCTTGGATCTATTCTCCTGGTGATTTTGCTCTTCTCCAGCTGCGCTTCCAACACGTCCCCCCGGCAATTGCAAAACGGACCAGGGGGATCACCCATTTACTCCCTCACGACACTGCATGACGGTGAAGCAGGGTCTCGAGAACAGGCCGCGAAGCGGATGGACATTGATGCAAAAAACATGTGTGCCTCGGGAAGTTATACGCGTCTCTCCGAGGAGTCGGTTCCAATCATTAACCGTCTTGGTGAAGCTACATTCGCCCGGCTGATATGGCAAATCGAGTGCGTGCAACTGCCTGAAGAAGGGGGCGGGCCACCGAAATAACACTGTCCTCCCGGCCAAGTCATACCTTCATTCCAGGTTTCAGGTCCGTCCCGCTCTTTTTACCTCGGTCTTCGCTGCGTACCTCTGTCTTGGCTGTGCGGTAGCGCACCGAACCCCTTGGGGTAGCAGGATATTGTTTCAACACTGCAACATCGCCGGACAGCTTGAGGCCGAGCCATCATGAATACTCTTTCGATATTCAGAAAAGCGCCGCAAAACCACTTGCTTCTTTCTACCTGTCTGACGGTTACAAAAGCCGGTGTCATCTGGATTTTTTTTGCATGTAATGCTGCTCAGGCCGAAAAGATTTTCGCGAACCAGGCCCTGTCATGCGAATCACCGATCCTCAAGGCGCAGCAGACAGAAAGTTCTGATATCGGGCAGAAGCGGGCTCGTCGAAGTGAAATCCGGAAAATCAGACCCGGCATGAAGAGTCCGCGGGGCTCTCACATCAAACAGGAGATCGATCAGCGCGAAAAGCTGGCCCCCGAGCCCTTCACTGACCCTGCTCAGCCTATCCACCGGAAGGCGCCCCGCGCGTTGGTATGAGATAGAACTACAGTATTATAATTTTCGGTTTATTCACCTCATCGCAATACCAGAAGACCGTTTCGCGCCCTTTGCAGCACTCATCTTTTCCCCTTTTCATATTCTGATTTAGCCTGCCTGCTAAGATAGTATCCTCTGCGATTGCTAAAATCAGCCACGTGCCATTTTTTGTTCGCTTGATTTGCTCCCTTTTATTTCCATCATGCGTTCCGACGGAGGCTTATCGATAGGTTTTATTCAGTCTGACGCTTCCGGAACAATAACGAACATTCACTATTAGTCAATAATCCGGTTCCGCTGCGAACAAGGCATTTGCTCCCCTTATTTAACAAGCTGCCCCGAAATCCAATGAGGCCGTTTCAGTTATTCGTTTTCTGCAATACAAACCCCATCACAAGTATTCCATCGCTCATCCATCTCACTCCGCATTGTTACATTCCATGAATAGCAGCTTTCAAGGGAGTCAATCAGCGAGAGCGCAAGTAGCCGTGGCATTGGGCCTCGCCGCATTTGTTGTGTTCGCCCTATTCCAGTGGCAGGGGAACAAGGGTTTCAGTTTGTGGGATGAAGGCTACCTTTGGTACGGCGTTCAGCGAGTCATGCTGGGTGAAGTTCCGATTCGGGATTTCATGTCCTACGATCCTGGCCGCTACTACTGGGCGGCGGCTTTCATGAATCTTTGGGATGATCAGGGCATTATGGCGCTGCGACGGGCTGTAGCGATTTTCCAGGTAATCGGGTTGTTCGTCGGTCTTCTGCTGATTGCCCAAAACTCGAAAAACCAGAGTTACGCCTATCTATTGCTTTCAGCAGTCACGCTGGCTGCCTGGATGTATCCACGTCATAAGCTGTTTGATGCATCCCTATCGATGTTGATAGTAGGTGTGCTGGCTTCGTTGGTAAGACGTCCCTCCACGGCGCGCTATTTTTTTACGGGATTATGCATCGGGCTCATAGCGATTTTTGGCCGCAATCATGGAATGTATGGCTTCGCCGGCGGGTTTGCAGCATTGATATGGTTGAGTATCAAGCGCACGAACGGTCCACCCTTCACAGAGTCACTTGCCTTCTGGGCTGCGGGAATCACAGCCGGTTTTATGCCCATCGTTCTCATGGCGCTGGCGATGCCCGATTTCGCGGCGGCTTTCTGGGACAGCATCCGCTTTCTTTTTGAAACCAAAGGCACCAATCTTCATTTGCCAGTTCCCTGGCCGTGGCGCGTTGACTTCGATACTTTGCCTGTCGAGAAAGCCGTCCGCGGTTTTCTTGTTGGCCTGTTTTTCGTTGCCATAGTCATTTTTGGCCTGCTAGCGCTAGCCTGGATATTCTGGCAAAGATGGAATCAGAGAAAGGTATCGCCTGTGCTGTGCGGGGCGGCCTTCATGGCTTTGCCTTATGCACACTATGCTTATTCCCGGGCTGATGTAGGCCACCTCGCTTTAGGCATCTTTCCGTTCTTGATCGGCTCCCTTGCATTTCTGGCTGCCCGGCCCGTGACAGCCAAATGGCCCTTCGCACTCATGTTATTTTTCGCCAGCATCTGGGTGATGCATCCCTTTCATCCGGGATGGGAATGCAGCACCGGCCAGCCGTGTGTGCTGATGGAGATTTCCGGAGACGAGCTAAGAATTGCGCCGAATACGGCGGATGATGTCAGGTTGCTGCGAAAACTTGCAGATGAATATGCGCCAGAGGGACACAACTTCATTGCAACGCCTTTCTGGCCAGGAGCCTACGCGTTGCTCGAGCGGAAATCGCCGATGTGGGCAATATATGCCCTGCATCGCAGAAACGAAGCCGATCAGCGGTCGGAAATCGCGCGGATTCGGGCTGCCAACCCCGGTTTTATCCTGCTTTATGACTTCCCCCTCGATGGGCGCGAGGAGCTGAGGTTTCGCAACACGCATCCCCTCATTCATCAATACATTATCGAGAACTACGACTTGCTGCCCAGCTCGCCTAATCCTCTCTACCAGATATTCAAACCAAGACTCCGGATCGGTGCAGCGCAATGAATCCGAAGAACCCTAAAGTCATCCGTTCGTAGCATTAATCTCATCCTCTTCCAACCCGAGAAAGGCAAATAGGCTCAAGCAACGGCTGTACCGAGGT
>DASSHJ010000246.1:0-5605 GCA_035692965.1 Nitrosospira sp.
GAAATCAAAGTAAATGCTGCGCTTTGAAAGTATGTTCTTGGGATCAGTGAGCGGGTTAAGCGTGGGACCACCCTCGGCCGGGGTAGCGCTTGTACCTTCCCTCGGTTGAGTACCCATAGATTTCTCTTCCACTTCCGCGGAAGGCTGGGGGGTCTGGCTGGCGCAAGCCGACAACAAACCGATCAATAGCACGCCAATCACTTTCTTCATTTTCATTTCCTTTAAGGTTGAATATAGAGTTAAAAAGCTGATCAAAAAGAGGGTGTAAAGATAATGCGAAGAAGATATCAGGGCCTGATGGGTAGCGGCCCCCATGCAGGCTCTCTGACATCGCCCTCCTGAGTGGAGAGCTGCTGCCGGGTCCTCCCATCGCTCGATACTGCCGACAATATTCCCCGTCCGCGTATTTCGGTTGCGTAAAGGATCATCTTCCCGTTAGGTGCAAAGCTCGGGGATTCGTCAAACCGGGAATCGGTGAGAAGCTGAACCTGCCGGCTTGCAATATCCTGAGTTGCCACATTGAACCGGTCGCCGCTCCGGTGAACAAAGGTAAAACTTCTACCATCCGGACTGTAATGCGGGCTTACGTTGTAGCTTCCCTCGAACGTGAGGCGCTCTGCTGTCGAAGACGCGCTCGCTGATACCGGCATGCGATAAATCTGGGGGCTGCCGCCACGGTCGGAGGTAAAGATGATGGAACGGCCGTCCGGAGAGAAACTTGGCTCGGTGTCGATACCTGAACTCTGGGTCAGCCGTTGCAAGCCGCTGCCGTCCGCATTGATCAGGAAAATCTGCGAACCGCCCATCAGAGATAAGACGACCGCGAGCTTCTTGCCGTCCGGCGACCACGCCGGTGCGCTGTTGCTCCCGCGAAAATTGGCCACTGCCTTCCGGGCGCGGGTCGCAAGCGTCTGGACGTACACGACGGGTTTTTTGTTTTCGAATGAAACATACGCCAGCTTCGTCCCATCGGGCGACCATGCGGGGGATATGATAGGCTCGGTATACTCGATCACTGGCTGGGCATTGAAGCCATCCGCATCGGCCACCTGTAGCGAATACTTCTTACCCTGCTTTAAAACGTAGGCAATTCGCGTGCTGAAAACGCCAATGTCGCCCGTCAGCTTTTCATAAATCATGTCGGCGATCCGATGGGCTGCCGCACGCAATTGCTCGGGGGGAACGGTTTCAGTGTAAATGGCCAGCTGCGATTGCCTGGCGACGTCCAGCAGCATGACACGCAGTGCAACCAGGCCCCCAGGCAAGGGTGTTGCAGTGCCAATCGCGAGAGCGCTGGCGCCTCGGCTCGTCCACTCGGGGTAGACGACTTCGGCAGGGTCGTGGGGCGCGAGAACACCCGGCTCAACGAGCTTGAACAGTCCGCTGCGGTACAAATCGGCGGATACGACGGGACTGATGCCCTGTTTAAGCTTCTCCTCCCCGGCAAGGGGAACAATAGCGATGGGAATCTGCGTTGCGCCGCCACCAAAAATTTCGATGTTCAGAGTGGCATGCAGCGGGGAGCTAACCAGCCAGAGGAGCAAAACAAACGCATATCCGGAAAACTTGCCCGACCGAATGTGCATGGCAATAATAACCTTAATCTAATAAAAGGATTTTAAAGCTTTGGAATTATACCCAGTCATTCGAGGTAATGCACTTTAATGCTCAAATTCCTGAATTGCGGAAACAATGCGGGATCGGGGGGGAGCGGTAACGGCTTCGACAAGTAAATCGCCCGCTCGACGGCACTGTCGAATGCAGCGAACCCGCTGCTCTTGCGCAACTTCACGTCGAGGACGTCACCGCCCGGCAGCAGGGTGACGTCGAATTCGGCAACGGGATTGCCGGGCAGGTCGGGGGGCATCACGATGTTTCTTTTTATCCTCGCCAGGATACGCGCCTTGTATTCATCGATTTCGTTCGATACGCGCGACCGGGCGGCGGCCTGAGCCTGCAGCCGTTCCTTGGCTTCCTGCTCACGGCGCACCTGCTCCATTTCTGCAGCAACCCTCGCTTTTTGCTGCCTCTCCTTCAGTTCCTTCAATTCTTTCTGCTCTTTTCTTTCCGCCTCCTCAACCAATTCCTTAAGATCCTTCGGCGGCAGCAGTTTCTTCTCTACCGGCTTTTTTACAACCGGCTTGGGTTTCTCGGGCTTTTCCTTGATGGCAATATCGGGCTTAACCGTGGGAGGCGGCGTCTCCTGCCGGGGGGGCAGCGGCTTTACCTCGGGCGGCGGTTCGACCGGCTTGACAGGCTCGGGTGGAGGCTCGGGTTTAGGCTCTGGCGGCACCGGCTTTGCAACGGGCTCGGGAGGCGCTGGCTGCGGAAGATCGCTCCATAAATCCACCATCATCCCCTCAGGCGGCTGAGTTTTCCAGTTCAGGCCGAAAATCATGAAAGCGAAGAAAGCGACGTGCACAAGCACGGCGAACACGGCTGCCGGAATCCGGCCTGGCTCTGGGAGTCTGGAATTACGCAGTACCGCGGCGTTCATTGGTTATACCTGTTGAGGTACATGTTCCATTTCTACTCTGCCTGCCCGAGAACCTCAGCGAACGTTTTCTTCTGCCGTCCAATTGCATGCCAAACTGCAATCCACGCTGCTAAAATCGCCGTTGTTTTCCCTCTCCCGCTCGTAGGAGAGGGCGATCTTCGGGTGCGACCCCCCCTCTCTCCTGGCCTCTCTACCCACGGGGAGAGAGAAACTGACAACGTTCGTGGCCAAAAAGCGGATACAGGGCGATCCTGAGCTCTCACTTCGGCTTGGCAAGCAACCCCACTTTCTTGACCTGCTGCTGTTGCAGTATGTCCATCACATTGATCACTTCTTCATAGCGGACACTTTTATCCCCCGCAATCACCACGGGTTGGTCGGCATTCTGCGCCTGCTTGCGCTTGATCGCCTCGATCAGCTCAGCCCGGCTGACTTTCTGTTCTCCCCCGGGCTTTGAGCGATCATGCAAGCGCAGCGTCCCGTCCGCCTTGACAATCACTTCGAGGGGCGCAACGGGAGGCGTGAGGGATTTTCCGATCTGCGGCAGTTCGATCTGCCCAGGATTGATCAGCGGTGCGGTAATCATGAAAATGACCAGCAGCACCAGCATGACGTCGATATACGGCACGACGTTGATCTCGTTCATCAGGCGGCGCCTGCCGCGCCGCTCACTCATGACGACCGCCCATCATCATCCGCCTGCCTGCCGCTGCAAGACATTGGACAATTCTTCCATGAAGCTCTCAAACCGGGTGGCCAGCCTGTCCATGTTGGAAGCATAACGGTTATAGGCAATAACCGCGGGGATGGCAGCAAAAAGACCCATCGCGGTCGCGATCAGCGCCTCGGCAATCCCAGGCGCAACATGGGCAATGGTGGCCTGGCTGATATTCGATAAGCTCCGGAAAGAATTCATGATGCCCCACACTGTGCCAAACAGCCCGACGTAAGGGCTGACCGACCCCACCGTGGCGAGAAATGAAAGGTGCGATTCAAGGTCGTCCATTTCCCGCTGGTAAGTCGCCCGCATCGCACGGCGAGTGCTGTCCATGATCGAACTGACATCCGTGCCCTGGTGGCGCTTGTGCTTGATGAACTCGCGAAATCCCGCTTCAAAAATCCGTTCCATGCTCCCTGCCGTATGGCGCGCGCTTGTCGCACTCTGAAAAAGCGCATTCAGGTCAGATCCTTTCCAGAAAGCATTCTCGAATTCATCGCTCTGCTTGATTGCGCGGCGTATTACGAACAGCTTGCGAAAGATGTACCACCAGGATAAAAACGAGGCCAGCAGCAACAGTACCATGACCAGTTGCACCAGCACGCTGGCGTTGCTGATGAGATGGATGACCGACATATCCTGGGTGACCGAAGCGTTCATGAGCAGCTTCCCATTTTGTGGCGCAACGGAGCCGGCAAGCTTACCGGTTTGAAGCTGTCCGAGCCTACGCAGACCGCCTGAACCGTAGCCCTGGTCAGGATATCCGCGCCACGGGTCACCTTTTGAGAAATCGTTATCTGGCTGCGGCCCAATTCCGCTGGCTGCACGGTAATGTGCAGCAGGTCATCCAGCAGCGCTGGCTTGAGGTACTCGATGCTAAGCGAACGAATCATGAAGATCACCTTGTGAACCTGTATCAAAGAATGAACGTCGAATCCCAGCTCCCGCAGCCACTCATAACGGGCTCGTTCGAGGAAATCGAGATAGGTCGAATGGTAAACGACGCCACCGGCATCGGTATCCTGGTAGTAAACACGGACGGGGAGTGAAAAAGCTTCTGCGGAGTGACTTGAAAATTTATCAGATTGAACCACGTTCATAAATTAAAACAAGGCGAGAAAAAACGCCAATCCAATAGTTACCGAAAGGAAGCGACCTTTGGCAGTCCCGGCCTTTGGCAGTCCTGGAAAGGCATAGGGCAAGGAACTGCTGCCTGGGTGTTCAGACTGAGGGTTCATCCCCCCACAGCTCCCCGCTTGTTCCGGCGGGCGCACTCTTGGGCAATGGCAGGCCAAAATGCTGGTAGGCAATCGCTGTGGCCATCCTGCCACGTGGAGTGCGTTTCATGTAGCCTTGCTGGATCAGGTAAGGTTCGAGAACATCCTCGATAGTGCCGCGCTCTTCGCTGATGGCTGCGGCGAGATTGTCGACGCCGACCGGACCTCCACCGAATTTTTCCATTACGGCCATCAGCAATTTTCTATCCATCACATCGAGCCCGATAACGTCGACGTCCAGCATGAGCAGTGCAGCGTCTGCAACGGGGCGGGTGATGTGGCCTGCTGCCTTGACCTCGGCAAAGTCCCGCACGCGCCGAAGAAGGCGGTTGACGATACGGGGCGTGCCTCGCGAGCGCCGCGCAATTTCGACAGCGCCGTCCGTGGACATGTTCGCGTTGAGAAGGCTCGCCGAGCGCGTCACGATCTTGGTAAGCTCTTCCACCGAATAAAATTCGAGGCGCGAGATAATACCGAAGCGGTCACGCAAGGGATTGGTCAGCATTCCGGCGCGTGTGGTGGCGCCAACCAGGGTAAACGGCGGCAAGTCGAGCTTGACCGAGCGCGCAGCGGGACCTTCGCCGATCATAATGTCCAGCTGGTAGTCTTCAAGCGCCGGGTAAAGAATCTCCTCTACTACGGGCGATAGCCGGTGTATTTCATCGATGAAGAGCACATCGTTGGGTTCGAGGTTGGTCAGCAGCGCGGCGAGATCGCCCGGGCGCTCGAGCACTGGCCCCGATGTCTGCCTCAGGCTTACCCCCATTTCCCTCGCAATAATATGTGCCAACGTGGTCTTGCCCAGGCCGGGCGGGCCAAACAGGAGGACATGGTCGAGGGCTTCCCTGCGGCGTCGCGCCGCCTCGATGAATATCTGCAACTGCTCGCGGATTTTTTCCTGGCCGACGTACTCGTCGAGGTGCTTGGGCCGAAGCGCCCGCTCCAGCTCTTCCTCCCGGTTTGAAACGGGCCCGGAGGTGATTAATCGATCAGTTTCTATCATTCAATGATTGACCCTACCCCGATTTCTATCGAGGTTTTCATCTTGCTTTGCTCCGGATTTTCAAGGGTCACACGGATGAATGGGAAAAATTGGGGCAGCCTTGGGCTGCA
>DASSHJ010000247.1:0-11977 GCA_035692965.1 Nitrosospira sp.
TGTACGCGCCCGCTTTCCGAAATCGGAATGAAGCGGGATGCCGCTTTTTCTGCGACAACCTCAACCAGCGTATTCCAGGCTTGACAGTGGGGGCACTGACCCTGCCATTTCAGTGTCTGCCCGCCGCATCCGGAGCAGGAATAGGTGGATTTGGCCTTAACCATCCTGCCCTGCTCTGCTGGCCTTTACGAAATCGGTGAAGCCATTGATAAACTGCTGGAGTTGCGCACGAAGGTGCTGATCCACGATTTCTCCCTTCTCATCAAATACATTGTTTGCCCGGGATACCATCATTCGTCCGCCAAACCAGGGACGGGTACCCAACGTTCGCAAAACAGGCAGCCAGGCATTTTGAGAGAGGATGGTACCAAAACCGCCGGGAGATGCGCCCATCACTGCAACCGGGCGGCCGCCAAATACGCGGGGAATGTCGCCTGGCGGCCGAGATAGCCAGTCAATACCGTTTTTGAATACGCCGGGTAAGGAGTTGTTGTACTCGGGCGTGACCAGCAATAATCCATCGGCATTCACTATACGATCTTTCAGTGCTGTCACCGTCGCCGGAACACCTTCCGCGGCTTCCAGGTCCCCGTCATAGAGCGGAATGCCTTTGAGCGTTTCAACCTCCAGCACCGTTCCTTCCGGCACAAGCTGCGCTGATGCACGCAGCAGCGCCGTATTAAACGAGCCGCTCCGGAGGCTGCCTGAAATCCCTATGATTCTTGTCATAATGCCTTCTCCTTTCGTTGTATGTTCCATCCACCTATAGCTGATTCAACCCCATCTCCCAATAGGGGATCTTCTCTGAGTACCGCAAGCTTGATGAAACATATTCCCCTTACCTCGCGATCATTCCATTGCCAGCAATGCTGCTTCCAGGGTCAATAATGCATTGGCCAATGGATTCCGAAAAGCTCATGCGCTAGCCCGCTGTATGAGCGCTCACTGCTTCCAATCGAATACTGGTCTGAAGGAAGGCGGTTTCGAGGCACTGGAAAGGCGTAAGTTACAGGCTATACAGTCTATATTGAAACATGTGCCGCGATGACAACAGATCACATTGCAGACTTTCATCCTCCGCCCCGAACTGGATTTATACTGGCGCCAGCTTCCCAACGTAGGGTTTTATGGGAAAAAATCGGCTGGAAGCGTTCAGCGATGGAGTGATTGCAATCATCATCACCATCATGGTACTTGAAATGAAAGTGCCGCATGGAGATGATCTTAGCGCACTCGACCCCCTAGCCCCGGTTTTTATCAGCTACATCCTCAGCTTCGTCTACGTCGGTATTTACTGGACCAACCACCACCACTTGCTCCATGCCGTACAAAAAATAAGCGGGCCCATTTTATGGGCAAATCTCCATCTGCTGTTCTGGCTTTCCCTTTTCCCCTTTGTTACCGGCTGGATGGGCGAGAACAATTTTTCCACTTGGCCGGTCGCGCTGTATGGAACCGTGCTGTTGATGGCCGCAATCGCCTATTCGATCCTGGAGCTTGCACTCATCAAGCTTCAGGGAAAGGATTCGTTACTGGCTGTGGCGGTCGGCCGCGATTTTAAAGCAAAGATATCCCTCATCATGTATGCGGCAGCTATACCCTTCGCATTCCTTAGCCGATGGCTTGCCATCGGTCTTTATGTAATAGTGGCAGTCATGTGGGTAATTCCTGATCGTCGCATCGAAAAAGAGCTTAAATAAACTTGAAATTACCATCTTGCACAGCCTTTTACCTTTTAAATTGGAGAGGAGACCCTTATGGAGGTAACGAAAGCCGAAAAATCAGTCAAAAAGCTCCGACGTATTCAGCGCAGCACCGAACATCACTGGGTTGGAAACGGTTTTCCTGTGCGTACGCTCCTTGGCTATTCAACGCTTGGAACGACGATCAGCCCCTTCCTGTTGCTCGATTATGCCGGCCCGATGGAATTCCCTCCCACCGAAAAGCGCCTGGGTGTTGGCGGCCACCCACATCGCGGATTCGAGACGGTGACCATTGTCTATAGCGGCGAAGTCGAGCATCGGGACAGTTCCGGCGGCGGGGGGAAAATTGGCCCGGGCGATGTGCAATGGATGACCGCGGCCTCCGGCCTCGTACATGAGGAATTTCATGGCCAGGATTTTGCTCGGCGCGGCGGGATGTTTGAAATGGTGCAGTTGTGGGTCAATCTGCCTGCAAAGGACAAGATGTCACCACCGCAGTACCAGGCAATTTCAAGCAATCAGATTCCCACTGTGAATCTGCCTGATAACCAGGGAAGCGTACGTGTCATCGCGGGTCAATTCAATGGGGCTGTCGGCCCGGCCCATACGTTCACACCTGTTCATGTCTGGGACATGCGCATTGATAGCGAGCAACAGATCTGCCTTCCCCTGCCCGACGGCTACACCACCATACTTGTGGTGCTTAAAGGCTCAATGCTTTTTGGAAGCGACAGCATTGGCTCGGGGGAGGCCGGGATATTTGACCGGGCAGGCGACCATATCTGCATTGACAAGGCGCAGAACGTCACGGCACTGCTCCTCTGCGGCGAACCGATCGATGAACCGATCGTCGGTAGCGGACCTTTTGTCATGAATACCGAGGAGGAGATCCGCCAGGCAATGGTGGATTACCAGAGCGGCAGGATGGGAGTTGTTCGAACGGCATGATTCTCCGATGCCTTCTGATGTCCAGCCAATCCGCCTGTGGGCAACCCTGCTGACACAGACATACCGGACGCTCGGGCTTCCGGCGCCTGGGCTCCGCTCGGCTTGCCCGTGTTCCGGATTTTCTGGCTTGCATCGCTAGGTTCCAACATAGGGACGTGGGCGAACTCCACAACATCCGGCTGGGTGATGACAGGACTATCACCCTCACCTGTCATGGTCTCGCTGGTGCAGGCAGCGGCCGTATTTCCGACGGTCCTGTTTGCTCTACCGGCCGGCGCGTTCACGGACATTGTCAATCGCCGCTACTACCTGCTGGCCACCCAGGTATGGATGACGCTAGCGGCCGGCGCGCTTGCTTTTCTCGCTGCTTCCGGCCAACTGGATTCCTGGAATCTGTTGATACTGACTTTTGCGCTAGGCTTTGGCGGCGCCATGTCGACGCCCGCGCTCAACGTGACGGCACCTGAACTCGTTCCCAGGAATCTGCTGCCCCAGGCAGTTGCGTTGGGCTCTCTCTCGATGAATATCTCGCGCGCAATAGGACCTGCTATCGCCGGTCTCCTGCTCGCACAACTTGGGGCGTGGGCTGCATACGGCATGAACGCGGTTTCGTTTGTGGGAATGGTCGTGATGCTTTGGTATTGGAAACACCAACCCGACAAGCGCTCCCTACCGCCCGAACGCTTTTTTCAGGCGCTGCGCGCAGGTGTGCGATATGCGCAGATGGCATCTCCTTTCCGCGCAGTGCTGATCCGCTCAACTGCATTCATTATCTTCGCGACCTCCATCTGGGCGCTGCTCCCGCTGATTGCTCGCAACGAGCTCGGCGGCGGTCCGTCGACCTATGGCTTTCTTTTGACCTGTGTCGGCATAGGAGCGGTGGGAATTATTGTCATTCTGCCCCGGTTGCATCTGCATCTCTCGCGTGACGGCCTGGTGCTCACAGGAAGCATCGTCTTTGCGCTGACCACCATCGCTGTGGCGACGATCCATAATGAAACGGTGTTGTACGGCATCATGATCGTTTGCGGCGCCGCCTGGGTCAGTGTTCTATCGTCACTGCAAGTCGCGGCGCAGATATCGGTTCCCGCGTGGGTCAGGGGTCGCGCCTTGGCCCTTTACATGATGATATTTTCCGCGGGCATGACGCTTGGCAGTGTCATCTGGGGTTGGATTGCGTCACATGCAGGTACTCCTGCCGCCCTTCTGACCTCGGCTGTCGCCGGGACACTCGCGGCAATTGCTGTCCGAAAGTTCAGCCTCGGCAGCCTCGAAGCGCCTGATTTGTCTCCATCCAATCATTGGCCTCATCCGCCTGTCGTGGAGGAACCAGGTGGCGAGCGTGGCCCGGTGCTGGTCACGGTTGAATACCTGGTTGCCGTGGATAAGCGCCAGGCTTTCCTGCAGGCGATTCGACCGCTCGGGGAAATCCGGCGGCGGGACGGTGCGTTCGGGTGGGGTGTTTTTGAAGATATTGCTGCGCCGGGGCGCTATCTGGAGTTCTTCCAGCACGACTCATGGCTCGATCATCTACGCCAGCATGAACGAGTGACCCGCGAAGACCAGCGGGTTCAGGAACAAGTAAACAGCTTTCATACCGGGAGCGAAGCGCCAAAAGTTTCGCATTTCGTCGCAGGGTCGCCCCCGGCATCTACGGACAGCTCCACAGTGAGCGCCCCATGACCAAGTTCACTCGCTCGGCATAAGGTCTGCCGTGTTACGTGTTTCCTTGCCTGCGTGTTTCCTTGCTTCCCGTTTCGAGGCATGCTGCTTACACTATCATGGCACTATCGTTTTTATCAGAAGGAGAAAATCATGAAACTACGTCACGCCCATGAGCGGCGGAAATCGTTGACCACGTCTGCGGGATAGACGTATGCCGGCCATTAAAAGCATTCTGGTAGCAATAGACTTTTCCCAATTCTCCCAGCGGGCGAGTAAGCGAGCAGGGATGCTGGGCGCTCTCCTCAACTCCGACACCATTGATTTGTTGACAGTGAAAGAAGCAGGATTGCCGGACACGCTTGCTCTTGTTCTCAAGAGTACGCGTGTGGCAGTCGAAGCGCTGCTTGTCGAGAAAGCTGTGCGTGAGCTAGGGCTAATCTCGGCGCATCTGGAGGATAACTACGGGATCCGCTGTACCAAAACGGTCAGGTTTGGGCGACCTGAAAAAGAGATTGCTGCAAGAGCAGATGAATTGCCTGCGGATTTGACAGTTATTGGCGAGCACGGAAGCAATTTTTTTACTTCTCTCTTTCTCGGCAACACGGTCGATAAATTGGCGCGGATAATTAAAACACCTTTGCTGGTAGTAAAGAAGGAAGCGGCAACATCCTACCAACGCGTACTGGTTCCGGTTGATTTTTCCGAGAATTCGAAAAGCGCAGCGCGGATGGCCCTGAAGGTTGCGCCTGATGCAAAGCTCGATTTTTTGCACGTGTTTGATGTCGTGCTGGAGGAACAAATGCAGTCGGCAGACATTGCCAATAACTTCCTCCATGACTACCATATCGAAGCCGAAGAAAACGCTCGCCGCGATTTAAATCAGTTTATTGCAGACATTCCGGAAAGTCACCCAATTTCCCGCGAGGTGGCTTTTGGCCATCCTGGCCATGTGATATACGATCATGCGGAATCAACCAGGCCAGATTTGATCGTCCTGGGAAAACATGGAAAATCTGGTCTTGAGGACCTCCTGCTGGGGAGCGTATCGCGGCATGTTCTTGAGCAATCTTCCTGCGATGTGCTCATGGTTATGGGGCGAGTCTGATGGGTCAGTCAAGCCAAACAGAAAGCCCTGTAATGTCAAACAAGGCAGCGCTGGCCTAGTTAAAGTAGCTTAATGTAGCTTGCTGCCGGCCATATGCTGGCGAGGACCCAACTCCCCGCCTCAATTTACATCCCAGGGTATACCCCGGCGGTTCACGATGCCGGCGGACCCACTCGTTTGTCCGTTCGTGAGGAAATCTCAAGGGAATCCCGGGGAAATTTCAAGGGAAATCTCAAGGAAATATATCAAGGCCTCATGTCGCTAATCTGGATCGTTATTCTGCCATTTGCTGGGAGCCTTTGCGCCGCATTCCTGCCGTCCCATGCACGCAATGCTGCCGCATGGCTGGCGGAAACCGTGGCGGTTGTGTGTATCGTCTTGATCTTTCGGCTTTACTGGCAGATAGCCGAAGGGGAGGTGGTGCGGGAAGCGTTCCAATGGGCTCCAGCCCTCGGCCTGTACGTCACGTTTCGCATGGATGGCTTTGCGTGGCTGTTCGCAACGCTGGTGACCCTGATGGGCGCCCTTGTTTCCCTTTACGCTCGCTATTACATGGCTGCACAGGATCCCGTACCGCGGTTTTTCTCTTTCTTTCTAGCCTTTATGGGCGCCATGCTCGGCGTTGTGCTATCGGGCAACCTGATTCAGCTGGTAGTGTTCTGGGAATTGACCAGCCTGATGTCGTTCATGCTTATAGCATATTGGTATCACCGGGCGGATGCACGACGCGGTGCTCGAATGGCATTGACTGTGACTTCGGCTGGCGGGCTTTGCCTGCTCGCCGGCGTGTTGATCCTGGGACGCATCGTAGGCAGTTACGACCTGGATGCGGTACTGGATTCGGGTGACCGGATTCGCGAACACCCGTGGTATCTGGCCGTGCTCGTTCTCATTGCCCTAGGCGCGCTTACCAAAAGCGCGCAATTTCCGTTCCATTTCTGGTTACCGCACGCGATGGCTGCGCCTACACCGGTGTCTGTTTATCTGCACTCGGCAACTATGGTCAAAGCTGGCGTATTTCTGCTGGTGCGGCTCTGGCCCGTGCTTGCCGGCACCGATGAATGGTTCTGGCTTATTGGCACAGCCGGTCTTTGTTCGCTGGTACTGGGTGCATATGCCGCGATGTTCCAGCGGGACATGAAAGGCGTGCTTGCATATTCCACCATAAGCCATCTGGGATTGATAACGCTGCTGCTTGGGCTGAATAGTTCTTTGGCGATGATCGCAGCCATTTTTCACATCCTGAACCATGCGACCTTCAAAGCCTCACTATTCATGGCCGCGGGCATGGTAGACCACGAGACAGGCACACGGGACTTGTCGCGGCTAAGCGGGTTATATCGCGCCATGCCTATTACGGCCATGCTCGCCGCGGTTGGAGCGGCTTCAATGGCTGGTGTACCGCTGTTCAACGGCTTCCTTTCGAAAGAGATGTTTTTCGCTGAAACAGTATTCGTCAGCGGCAATCTTGTCACGCGCCTCGGCTTGCCCCTCATGGCTGTCCTCTGGGGAACGTTCAGCGTTGCCTATTCATTGCGATTCATCCTGCAGGTATTTTTCGGGCCACCTGCACGGGATCTGCCGAGACATCCGCACGAGCCGCCAATGTGGATGCTTTTGCCCAGTGCGCTGCTGGTGACAACATGCCTGGTGGTAGGCGTGTTCCCCGCGCAAACCGTCCAGCCTTATCTGGATGTGGCAGCGCGTTCGGTGCTGGGGGCGGAAATGCCTTTCCACAGTCTTAAGGTATGGCATGGCTTTAACCTTCCTCTAGTCATGAGCCTGGTCGCCATCATCGGAGGAATCCTGTTGTATCGCGCCCTGGGAAAATACCAGCAGGGCGCCAGCGTGGTCCCCACCGTGGTCCCTGTGATCAACCGCTTTGACGGCAAGCGTATCTTCGAATCTTTTCTTGGAAGGCTCGACGCCCTTGCAAGGCTCCTGATGCGATGGTTGTCCACGGAACGCCTGCAAGTCCAGGTGCTGCTTCTGATCGGTGCAGTATTCGCCAGCGCAGCGATCCCCTTGTCGAATGGAGGACTGCCAGAGGGCGATAAGTTAATGGCGGCAGCCGAACCTGCTTTCGCATTGATGTGGCTTGTCGGTGGAGTATGTGCGATTGGCGCCGCTACCCAGGCAAAGTATCATCGTCTTGCTGCGCTGAGCTTGTCAGGGGGTGCAGGACTCGCCACCTGCATGACGTTTGTCTGGTTTTCCGCACCCGATCTTGCCCTGACGCAACTCATCGTAGAAGTCGTCACCCTCGTCTTGCTCCTTCTGGGCCTGCGTTGGCTACCCCCGCGCTATAAGTGGCTCGACGATAAAACGATCCCATTCCAAGCCCGTATTCGTGCACGAAGCAGGCGGTTACGCGATCTTGTCCTGGCAATTGTCGCCGGTGCCGGCATGGCTGCATTGGCCTTTGCCGTGCTGACCCGGCAGGCGGGGGAAGGCATCTCGCCATTTTTCATCGAGAATTCACTGGCGCTGGCAGGCGGATCAAATGTGGTCAATGTCATTCTTGTCGATTTCCGCGGTTTCGATACGATGGGCGAGATTACGGTGCTGGGCGTCGTGGCGCTAACGGTATTCGCGCTGTTGCGCCGGTTTCGCCCCGCGAGTGAAAGCGTGGGGTTGCCTATTCAGCAGCAGGAGCAGGATGTGCAAGCCGTCGCCCCGCCGCCAGCTCCGCAAGGACTTCTGCCCCAAGGCCCCATGATGCTGCCGGCAGTGATCGTGCAATTACTGTTGCCGGTTTCGTGGATGGTGGCGGCGTTTTTTTTGCTGCGCGGGCACAATGAACCGGGTGGCGGCTTCGTTGCCGGGCTGGTTGTCACAACGGCGGTTATCCTGCAGTACATCGTGGGTGGCACAGCCTGGGCAGAGTCCCGCACGCGCATTTATCCGCAGTACTGGGTCGCAACCGGGCTGTTGTGCGCAGCGGGCGCTGGTCTCCTGGCCTGGCTGGCGGCGCGTCCGTTTCTATCAGCCCTGGTATTGCATGCCGACTTTCCAATAATCGGTGAGATGCACCTTTCCACTGTACTGCTGTTTGACGTGGGTGTCTTTCTTCTGGTGGTTGGGGCGAGCATGTTGATCCTGGTGGCGCTGGCCCATCAGTCCCGTCGGGGACATCGCAAACCCGCCGGCGCGCAAGTCGAGGTGGGGGAGGAGGTTTTCCCGGTTGCGCTCGCAGTTGCACCTGGGGCGCCGTCTACGCATGCAGCTCAGACTGGACTTGCCTCGCCCTCCATCTCCGCAATGGGGCACGTCGATAAGGAGAGTTAAGGAAAGTTAATGGAAGCTATCTATGCTATGGCAATCGGTTTATTGACCGGATCAGGCGTCTGGCTGGTGTTGCGTCCCCGCACCTTCCAGGTAATCATGGGCCTCTCTCTGCTTTCCTATGCCGTGAATTTATTCATTTTCGGGATGGGACGGCTGATGATAGAAGGCGCGCCTATTATCGAAACCTCAAGCTTGGCCGATCCGTCGCTTTACGACGATCCGATACCACAGGCGCTGGTACTGACCGCCATCGTGATCGGCTTCGCTACCACCGCCCTGTTCCTGGTCGTGCTGCTGGCTTCCCGCGGCTTGACAGGTAACGATCATGTCGACGGGGACGGGCCGGATCATGAGTAGCTGGATGCAGCATCTTCCGGTACTTCCGGTGATCATCCCGCTGGTAGCGGGCGCTGGAATGTTATTGTTTGCCGAAGGCCGACGCACGGAACGGACCATTATTGCCCTTGTCGCTACCCTGTTGAATTTAACGGTCGCAGGCGTTCTGGCTTATGCGGCAGACGGGTGGATGCCGGACATCTGGCCTGGAGGGATTGCGGTCTACCAACTGGGCGGGTGGCAGGCGCCGTTCGGCATTGTGCTGGTGCTGGACCGGCTCTCCGCAGTGATGATAGTACTGAGTGCGGTGTTGGCGTTGACGTCCCTCGTATACGCGCTCGCGCGGTGGAAGAAGATGGGGCCGCATTTTCAGTCGCTGTTTCAGTTCCTGATCATGGGGATAAACGGCGCGTTCCTGACTGGAGATCTATTCAATCTGTTTGTATTCGTGGAAGTACTGCTGGCCGCCTCCTATGGTCTGCTTCTGCATGGCCTGGGCCAGCCTCGGGTCAAGGCCGGACTACACTATATCGCCATCAATCTCGCAGGTTCTTTTGTCTTTCTGATCGGTGTTTCATTGATTTACGGGGTGACTGGAACACTGAATATGGCGGATGTAGCCGAACGCGCGGCAAGACTCATTGAAGGCGACCGCATTCTGTTCCAGACCGGCGCCGCAATTCTTGGCATCGCGTTCCTGCTGAAAGCCGGGGCGTGGCCATTGAACTTCTGGCTTCCCGCGGCCTATGCAGCCGCCGCGCCGCCAGTCGCCGCAGTATTTTCGATATTGACCAAGGTGGGAATTTACGCAATGCTGCGGCTGGGATCGTTGCTATCCACCTCATCCGCTTCCGGCGCGCCTGTGCCATTTAATGACGGATGGCTATTCGCCGCTGGCCTCGTAACGCTTGTTCTGGGCACGGCGGGAATGCTCACTGCGATTCAGCCACAGCGGCTGGTAGCGTATTGCGTAATCGTGTCGGCAGGCACGCTGCTCGCAGCGCTCGGATTGGGAGGCGCCGCAATGAAGGGCGCCGCCTTGTTCTATCTGGCAAGTTCAGTCCTGGCCACTGGTGCTTTTTTCATGTTGAGCGAGATGATTGTACGTACACAACATTCCCCTGCGGCGCCTGAGCTGCCAAGTAAGATAGAATCGCACGAACCGGACTTTTCGGATGACGAGGTGGGGATTGTCATACCAGCGGCGATGGCATTTCTCGGCATGAGCTTTTTAGCATGCGCACTGCTGGTGACAGGCTTGCCACCGCTCTCCGGCTTTATCGGCAAGTTTCTGATTCTCTCAGCCGCGCTCGACCTGGCCACCCTTGAGACGCTGCCGGCATCGGTGTGGGTGCTCTGGACAGCGGTGCTCTCGTCGAGCCTGGTCGGCATCATTGCACTATCGAGAATGGGCATGCGGCTATTCTGGAGTTCAGACGAGATCGTAACACCGAGACTGCAATTGATTGAAGCCGCTCCAGTCGCAGTGCTGTTGCTGCTAAGTGTAGTGCTGGCGACGGAAACGGGCCCTGCGATGGATTATCTGAGCCTTGCAGCTGATTCCCTTTCTTCGCCTCACACTTATATCGACGCGGTGCTGGGCAATCGTTCAAGAGTTGGCGTCGAGGGCGATTGAGCCATGAAAAGCTGGCCTTCCCTGACGCTATTTACCGCCATCCTGTTTGGCATATGGCTTCTGCTCAATAATAGCCTGAGCGCAGCCCAGATCGTGCTGGGCCTGGTTTTGACGATTGTTATCGCCGCATTAACGGCTGCGATAAGGCCGTTGACCGCGCGACCCCACCATCTGTTAACGGCAGTAAGACTTTTTCTCGTCGTATTGTGGGATATCGTCCGTTCCAACTTCGCTGTGGCGCGGGTTATCCTCGGCACTGAAAAAAGACGCTCCAATTCGGGTTTCATGTCAATTCCCATTGATATGCGTGATCAATATGGACTGGCGATGCTCGCCTGTATAATCACGGCAACGCCTGGTACTTTATGGGCGGGGCTCTCTCAGGATGGGTGTGCCTTGACGATTCACGTGCTGGATTTGCAGGATGAGGAAACCTGGGTGAACACGATCAAGCAACGTTACGAACGGCCACTGATGGAGATTTTCGAATGAGAGAACTGCTGCCGTGGGCGATTTCTTTTTCGCTCATGACTGTCGCACTCGCAATGGTCTTTGCAGCAATCCGCTTGCTGCGCGGGCCTGCCGCGGAGGACCGCGTGCTGGCGCTCGACACCCTGTATGCCAACAGTATGATCATGGTGCTGACCCTCGGCATCCAGCAGGGCTCCCGCATTTATTTCGATATCGCCCTGCTAATGGCGCTGTTCGGTTTCGTGGGATCAGCGGCGATGGCAAAGTTCCTGCTGCGGGGAGAGGTGATCGAGCCATGACAATCGAGACTCTCCCGTTGTGGGCGGACTTGCTTGCTTCGTTTTTATTGATCACTGGCAGCGTGCTGACACTGATCGGATCGTCTGGTCTGCTAAGGCTGCCTAACCTGTTTGCACGCATACATGCACCTACCCTGGGCAATACCCTTGGTCTCGGTTGCGTGTTGCTTGCGTCAATGCTGGTCGCCTCGATGCAGACCGATCGGCTGGTATTACAGGAAGTGTTGTTAACGCTGTTTGCGGTGGCAACGTCGCCCGTGACAGCGATTCTGCTCATGCGTGCGGGGATATACCGCAGACGTACGGATACCAACAAAAAAAAGCGCGATCACCAAGATACTGCCGCCACATGAATTTTCGGACGGAATTAATCTCCCCCAAGTACTGGAAATCGTCCTCGTCAAATTTCGCATTCTGACGTACACGCTGACCTGACAAAAGCAGCTAACACTTTTTCTCCTCGGAACGTCGATCTCCCAACTGGCCGGAAAGCTACAAAGGCTTGAGACCAGTCACTAAACTATAG
>DASSHJ010000248.1:0-3703 GCA_035692965.1 Nitrosospira sp.
GACGAGTTATTCACTGCCTTGTTTCTCCACTGTGCTGCCCTCCAGGCATTGCTCAATTTCGAGCGATTGCTTGATTTCCAACGCGAGCTGCAACGCGGCCTCGACATCATCGTCAAGCACCGTGTAATGTCCCATCTTCCGGCCAGGGCGCGCGCTGTGTTTTCCATACAGATGCAGCTTGACCCCCGGATGCCGCAGGATCTGTTCCCACTCTGGCTCGCCCCGGCTCCACAGATCGCCCAAAAGATTTACCATCACAGCAGCGCTATGCATGGCCGTGCTGCCTAACGGCATTCCGCACAAGACCCTCACCTGTTGCTCGAATTGAGAGGTGATGCAAGCATCGATCGTATAGTGGCCGCTATTGTGGGGGCGCGGTGCGATCTCGTTCACAAGCAGTCTACCGTCTTCAAGCACGAAAAACTCGGCGCACAGCACCCCATTATAATCAAGCCGTTCAGCGATTTTCATGGCAGCTTCCCGAGCAGTCCCGACAATTGATGATGGAAGTCTTGCAGGCGCAATGCTGACATCGAGAATACCTTTGCGATGCCGATTCTCGGGAACCGTGAAAGCACTGGCCGCACCATTGAAACCTCGCGCTACGATGACCGATATCTCGGTTTTCAAGGGCATCAATTTCTCCAGGACACAAGGCTCCCGGTTCATATTATCGAATGCATTCTTCAGCTCTTCGACATCGTTCACGAGCGCTTGGCCCTTGCCGTCATAGCCAAAACGGCTTACCTTGAGTATTCCGGGAAAAAGGTCTCCGTACAGGTTCTCAAATTCACCTAATGGCGCTTCCCGCAACCCGTTGGAAGCGCCATTAGAGTTCCATTCGCAGTCAATCACTCTGAAAGGCGCGACCTGGAATCCGTTGCTGCTCAGGAACTGCTTTTCCCGAATGCGATTCTGGGCAATCGCCACGCTGTCCGCAGCGGGGCTGACGTTGCAGTACGTGGCCAAAATCCTGAGTGCTTCGGCTGGCACGTTTTCAAATTCAGTGGTAACAGCCGCGCAGGTAGAGCCCAGCTCTCGCAATGCACTTGGGTCAAGGTAATCCGCAGCCAGATGGCGATCGGCAATGCTGCTTGTAGGGCCGTTGTCGTCGGGATCCAAAACGGTGACACGGTAACCCATGCTTTGAGCCGCCATGGTAAACATGCGACCCAACTGGCCACCGCCGAGTATCCCGAGCATTGCCCCGGGGTTGATGCTCATGATTCCGGCAACACCATTGCCTCAACCGTGGCTTGCTGAGCGGCGCGAAACTCATCAAGCCGGCGCGCAAGACCCGCGTCGCTAATCGCTAAAAGCGCTACCGCAAATAGCGCTGCATTGGAGGCACCCGCCTCACCTATCGCAAACGTCGCGACAGGAACGCCTTTTGGCATCTGAACGATGGAAAGAAGAGAATCAAGACCTTGAAGCTGCCTGGAAGTCACAGGCACGCCCAGCACTGGCAGAATGGTTTTGGCGGCAATCATGCCAGGAAGATGCGCGGCCCCGCCCGCACCGGCAATAATGCACTTGAGGCCGCGGGTCGCGGCCGATCCTGCATATTCAAACATACGGTCAGGCGTGCGGTGGGCGGAAACAACCCTGGCTTCCCAGGGAACACCAAAGTCCTTCAACACCTCAACCGAGTGCTTCATGACCTCCCAGTCGCTATTGCTGCCCATCACCACGCCAACTACGGGCTTTCCCATTCAGGTCCTTTTCTTAATCTTGCAACAAGATAGTCTTTTAGCACTGCCAGTAAACCAGATATCGGCTTTGTTCTGCCATGAAGATAATACGTGCGAAAACGCTTTGATTTCCCTACCCACGAACCTCAAACCAGTCCTCGACGCACCGTCATTTCCACGAAAGCGGAAATCCGTCGCTTTGAACCTTACCGCTACGTGCAGATCTGGACACCTGCTTTCGCGGGTATGACGCGTACAACAAACTCAGACAGCATTCCGTGTACCCGTCTCCCCAAAAGGAGAGACGGCACTGATGATGTTCCAGGGTCTCAAGCCAGCGCGTCACGCGCCCAGGTCTCTTACGACCAGATGCAGAGGGAGTCAACGGACCAACACAACCCTTTTCCGGATGCCTGAATGCGAGAGAATAAATATATCCTTAAACGCACTTGAGCGAGCTAAAACGGGCTATTTGCGAAGAGGGGTATGTTCGTCCGTGGACTCCCCAATATCTTCCATGTCTTCGATGTAGGGATAGCGCACGTGTCCATAGCGTATGACAAGTACTGCCACCGCAATCAGGACGATCGAAGCGGATACGCCGAGCAACCGGACATTATCCATCTCCTTGATGTCAACGATTACGTAGCGCGCCATTGCCACCATGGCAATGTAAAGAGGGAATCGTACCGGAAGCTTGCCCGACTCGAAATAGAGACCCACCATGGTCAAAATCTCAAGGTAGAGAAACATCAGCAGAAGATCGGCCAGCGTCACTCTGGCGGTCCTGATCATGGACAGCGTTTCTTGATAACCTGCAAATATCGTGGCAATGGCTATAACAATAAGCCCGGCGCCCTCAAAAATATAAAGGGTGCGGCGGGAAAGATTCGCGGCGCGGGGATGGAGCATCTTGTTTTTCTTGTTGGGGGAATGATCAGTGAAGCAAGAATGATATTTCTATGAGATGACACCCTGATTTCAATTCAGGTTCTGTCGTAAAACCACGCCTCCCATCTGACTCAGACCGTCATCCCGGCTTTGAGTGCTGAAAGCAGTTTTGCATCCACCCACCGGCCCGCAGCATCGCCTTGCAGCACAGCGAATGGCTGAGCCGGTTCGCCCAGATCGGATACTACCAGAGAAGCACCGTTGAAATTCTGCAGCCGGGTATAGTCATTGACCGTCACCACGGTATCGAGTCCCGCCGCAAGCGATGCCCTCAGGCCATTTTCCGAATCTTCCACTGCAATACACTCGTCAGCGGACAAGCCGAGCTCCCTGAGCGCCCAATGATAAATATCCGGCTCAGGTTTCTTGCCCGGCACGATGTCGCCCGCCCCGATAACGTCGAACCAGCCGAGAGAGTCTTCTCCCAGCGTCGACTTCAGCAGTGCAGTCACATTTTCTTCTGTCGTGGTTGTTGCAATCGCAATCTTGATTTTTGCCTCGCGTAACTCGTGAATCAGGCGCTCGACGCCCGGACGCAAAGGAATGCCCCCGCGCGCCAGCAGGCCCACGTAATGCCTGGTTTTTATCTTGTGCAGATTGGCAATCCAGCTATCCAGGTCCGTACGCTCCAATTCTGCCGGAGCAAAATTTTTGATGTAATGATGGATGCGCTCTTTCCCTCCAGTTATTTCAAGCAGCTCACCATACAATTCGACATCCCAGTTCCAGTCAAGGCCGGATTCTTCGAACGCGGCATTGAAAGCGACGCGATGCCCATCCCGCTCGGTATCAGCCAGCGTGCCGTCCACATCGAAAAGCACAGCTCGAAGTGCTACATTTTCATTAACCATGAAGTGCTCCAGTTTCCATATTTTTATCGGTATTGATGTAGCTCGCACGACAGAGCCGATCCGCAATAGCCGCCCATTGCGGCTCATCAGGCGCTTCTTCCACCAGTAGACGATCGAAACTCTCTTGGTCGAGCTTCCGCAGCGTCCCGTAGAGCAGCCGAGCGTAAATTTCCGGTGCCCGCGCCATCGGAATATAAACAATATTTTCGT
>DASSHJ010000249.1:0-3193 GCA_035692965.1 Nitrosospira sp.
CGCCACAACCCATTCTCCGACCTTTAACTTGTTGGGATCTCCCTGTGTCACCTTCGGCAGACCCGCGGCGTCGATCTTGAGCAGCGCGATGTCTGTTTTGCGGTCGGCGCCTATCAGTTTCGCGCGAAATTCACGCTTGTCGGTCAGCTTGACATTGATTTCGTCGACAGAATCCACGAGATGCGTGTTGGTTAGAATATAGCCGTCGGAACTGATAATGAATCCGGAGCCCATCGACCTCGCCTCGAAATCCCGAGGAGACCCAGGGGGCGGCATATGGCGACGAAAGAAGTCGAAGAAAGGATCATCTTCGGGAATGTTGGGCATATTGGGAATGCCTGGAAAATTCCTTCCTCCCGCGCTGCCTTGCGGACCTTGCACCGTGCTGATGTTGACCACTGCAGCGCCCTGTTTTTCCACCAGTTCGGTAAAATCGGGCAATTGCGCGGAAACGGCCGTGGACACTGCCAGGAACGCTGCAAAAAGAAATTTAGCTATCATTCTCTGCCTTCAGAAAAATAAATATAAGTAAATCCGCTTTGTAAGAGCAACGGCGGCCATCGAATAGCAGGCTTCCTGAACGAACGCCGGTTGCTAATCCGCTTTATTATTGATAACGGAGTTCCCGATTTTTACTACCGTGGCAGGCGGCACCTCGCCTACCGTGGTCACCGTGTTGTCTGAAACAGTTCGGGTATAGATGTTGATTGCGCCCCTGCCGTGATAAAGCCCCTCGCCAGGAGGCGAAGAATGTTTGGATACCGGTTCGATAAAAACCGAGACAGCGGCCAAGCCGTCGGACAGCGCGATATGGTAGACCGGGACGGACTTCCCGGGAAGATTGCGTTTCATTTCGACGATTTTTTTGAACCCAGGGGGTGGATCCTTGATTTGCCAGCCGAGCCTGCCTGTCCCACCCGCGGAAGATATCAGATTGGTTGTGCGCCACTGGCCTGCTTTTGCCGCATATTTCGATTTTAGCAGCCCATTGTCGATCTCGCCGCCGATCTTGAGTTGAGTGAAGACGAACTGTTCGACGACGCGATCCTTATCCAGTACTGCTGCCTTAATTATCAGGCCGGTATCGGGGTCCACCCAGAGCTTCTGCCCGTAGCGCATATCGTCCTTGGGTTCCAGTTCGATGACCTGGCAGACGTGATCGCTCACCCGCTCCTGACCGCCCATCTTGATGATGTAGTTATGGTCCAGATCGCTTACGGATTGGGGAAGAAGCGCCGGGAAAACCTTTCTTAGCCAGCGCTTTTCCAGGACGACCGTTTTGCTCTCCGGGAGGTAGCATTTCAGCTCGTCATTGTTTCGGACAACTTCTCTCGGCGTGCCATCCAGCACTTCACTTTTTTCGTGCTCCCCCTCGTTATCCACGAGATGGATAATCCGGGATGTTTCGATATCGCCGCCAGCGGAATAAACGAAAGTCCCGGCATAGTTGTACCGGCGGGGCGCGCTCGCTATCTTTTCAAGCCAGTTGAGCGCTTCAGGAGAGGAATTCGATGAGTTTTGCGCGAATACGGGAGGGACATTTGCTGCTGCCAAGAGCAACCAGGCAGCCAATGCAATACGCGTCATCTGGCGAAGTTTTGACGCGGTTCAGAGACCGTGCGTACATAGGGAGGGGGAGCGCCGTGCATTCCAGCTCCCGGTGAAAATTCCCTGTGCGCCATCAGGTAGTCGTTCATTCGTTCGGGGGCGGAGACCGGAGCATAGGGGACGCCGGCAACCGGAGTGGCTGGCAGCGCAGTCAAGGAGGTCGCCGGAGGCGTTCCGTTGTCCGCCAGATTTGCTTGTGGCAGAGCGAGCGGGGGTGTGGTGTGAAGACTCATCCATCCTGCCACGGCCAGCGCTGCTATCGATGCTGCTGCGGCAAATGCAACCGGCCTATGCCGGGCCGTTGCACGAGGAGCCAGTGCCGTGGGCTCGGCAGCAAGCCGGGCCATGACGCGATTTGAGATGTCGATTCGCATCACCTCCGGCTGCGACAAGGTGTCGCTGATCAGATGGTAAGCGGCCCATTGTTCACGCAACTCGTCAGTTTGCTTCAATCCTGCCAGGATACCCGCAGTATCGTCGGAATCCAGCTCACCATCCATCAATGCCGATAATTTTTCCTTCATGCTTACCACCTCTTATCTTTGCCGGTCCCCAGCAGGGGACGCAATTTTTCCGCTATCGCCTCCCGGGCACGAAATATTCGCGACCGGACCGTGCCGATGGGGCAGTTCATGATTGCCGCAATTTCCTCATAGCTCAGCCCCTCGATTTCCCTCAGTGTAATTGCCGTTCGAAGCTCTTCAGGCAATTCTTCCAGCGTTTGGTTCACCGTTTGAGCGATCTGCTTGCTCGTCAGTTCACTCTCCGGCGTATTCATTTCTCTTAGATTGCTGGCTTCCTCGAAGCCTTCCGCTTCTTCGCTGTCGAGTCCGCCCGTCGTCGTGGTTGGCGCTCGGCGTCCCTGCGCCACCAGAAAATTCTTTGCCGTATTTATCCCGATCCGGTACAGCCAGGTATAAAAAGCGCTATCGCCCCGGAAAGACGGCAATGCGCGATAAGCCTTTACAAAAGCTTCCTGGGTGACGTCTTCCACTTCCGTCGGATCGCGGATAAATTGCGACAAGAGCCGCGCGAGCTTGCGCTGATACTTTACAACCAGCAGGTCGAACGCATGTTTGTCCCCGTGTTGTGCGCGTTCCACCAGTTGCTGGTCGATTTCACGGTCACCCATGCCGCCAGTTCCTGAATTTTTGATTTTTACTTGTACTGATGTGCTGAAACATCAGGCAAGTATACCCGTTCAGGCAGCTATCGGGGAATCGTGCACGCCCGCCGTACGTGACTGAGTTAACAGACAATGAACAGTATAAATTAGTTCAGATGAAAACGTGGTTATTGAAAAACATGAAACGGATGGGTTATTTTGCTGCTCATGCCTGAGAGCAGGAGTCGGACGTACTGCGCTGGAGAAGCAAAGCGTTCCGCCAGCTTTCTGCTTTCTGGCTATCAAGACGAAGCGGCCTGCTTCTCCTGGCCTCCCCTTCAAATGGAATCGAATCGGGGTGCCGGAGAATGAAAACAAGGAATGGAACATTTTTTAAAGTTTTTTTATTGTTGTTTATTGCTGCTTATTGTTGTTTTTACCGACCCCCATCTTCCATGGCGTCGAATCAAAGGCGCCCCA
>DASSHJ010000250.1:0-3250 GCA_035692965.1 Nitrosospira sp.
GTGCTGGACCAGTCGCGTATCAAGGATTTGCGAACGGGCATTGAAACAGGAAATACTCAAGCTATCCTCGACGGCGATCTGGATGGATTCATCGAGGCCAGCCTGAAACAGGCCGTATAGGAGCGTGGTGGATCATAATAATTCAGAAAAAAGTCCGCAGGACAAAAATTTGCAGGACCCGAGCTCACAGGAGGCTGCTGACCGTAAAGGCTCCGACCTGAAACTGGTCGAAGAGCGCCGGGCCAAGCTGGCAACACTCCGTGAGGCCGGCAATCCCTTCCCGAACGATTTTCGCCGAACCGACCTGGCGGCGGAACTGCATCATAGCTATGCAGATTACTCCCACGAGAGGCTGGAAGCCGAGCCCCGGATGGTCAGCGTTGCAGGGCGCATGATGCTCAAACGCGTGATGGGCAAGGCGAGCTTTGCCACTGTCCAGGATATGAGCGGGCGTATCCAGCTATACATCGCTCGCGACATCGCCGGCGAAGAGGCTTATTCCGCATTCAAGCATTACGATCTGGGTGACATTCTCGGGGCGGCGGGAACGCTGTTCAGGACCAAAACTGGCGAACTATCGGTGCGCGTCACACATTTACGCCTGCTCACCAAAACCCTGCGGCCTCTTCCTGAAAAATTCCATGGTCTAACCGACCAGGAACAGAAATACCGCCAGCGCTATCTCGATCTCGTCACAAGTGAGGATAGTCGAAAAGTGTTCATTACGCGTTCACGGATCATCCAGGCCATCCGCGAATGCCTGGCCGCGCGTGGCTACCTAGAAGTCGAAACCCCGATGATGCATCCCATCCCCGGGGGAGCGGCGGCGAGACCTTTCATCACGCACCATAATGCCCTCGATACAGATTTGTATCTTCGCATCGCACCGGAGCTTTACCTCAAACGCTTGGTAATCGGTGGTATGGAGCGGGTGTTCGAAATCAACCGGAGCTTCCGGAACGAGGGAATTTCCACTCGGCATAATCCGGAATTCACCATGCTGGAGTTCTATGAGGCCTACCAGGATTACGCATATTTGATGAACCTGACCGAGATCATGCTGCGCGAAATCTCGGAAAAGGTTTTGGGTACCGCAAAAATAACCTACCAGGGGCGGGAAATTGATCTGGCCCAGCCGTTCGAACGGCTTACCATCGCCCAGGCTATTGAGAAATTCCACCCGGAATATTCGGAAGCACAGTTAGGCGACCATGCTTTTCTTATCTCTCGACTGAAGGCGCTTGGCGTGCCGTTCAAACCTGAAGATGGAGTCGGCGGACTGCAGCTCACGTTGTTTGATGAAACCACCGAGCATCTGTTGTTCGAGCCGACCTTCATCATCGATTATCCCGCTGAAGTCTCCCCCCTTGCGCGACGCAACGACTCCAACCCGGCCGTCACCGACCGCTTCGAGCTTTACATTGCAGGGCGCGAAATCGCCAATGGCTTTTCCGAACTGAATGATCCTGATGATCAGAAGGCGCGCTTCCAGGAACAGGCGCGCGCGAAGGAGGCAGGAGATGTCGAAGCCATGTACTACGACGAAGATTATATCCGCGCCCTCGAGTACGGCCTGCCACCCACCGCAGGGGAGGGAATTGGCATCGATCGGCTCGTCATGCTCTTCACCGACAGTCCGAGCATCCGGGATGTCATTCTGTTTCCACAGTTGCGGCGTGAGGACTGAACGAGTCGTGAAAGTTTCAGCTCCCTCTGGCTGTACGCCCCTGCAAACCCCCAGCAATTCATAAGCGCACCGCACTCAAAGGCAGAACGAATGCGCCGCAAATCGGCGGCGCCAGGCCGATTGCTGAGAGCCGAAGCGGCTGAACTTGCGTTACTTCATGGGAACAAGGTTAGTGCTGCAGCGCAGTCAATGCCTGTTCCTGGCCAAGTTCTTCGCTCAATTCCCGATACTTCAGATCGTCTCGCCAGGCAAGTGGGTCACGCTGGATGCGGAGTCTGGGGCGTTGTATGCATGATCTGCCCACGGGAATTGTTCGGAACCGGAAACATATCTCCACTATCATTAAGTATACGCGGAGCATAAAAAACACTGGTCTCGTATAAGCGTGTCGGCTGAGAGGGATTAGGATCGATCAAAACCATGAGAATGTTCAATTATGCGTAACACTTTCTGGTTTTGCGTCCTCGGATACTCATGATCGATTACGGATAACATTCCGAATATTGCTAACAAAACAACCCGCTGGTTGCGCACATCGAGCGAAAGGAGGCTGAATTGGGCAAGCTATCCAACACCCCAGAGGGGTATGTAGTTTTTATTATCCTTTCAGCCTTACTGCTGCCAGCGAAACTGGCAAATGCCCTCTCACTTTCCGAGTATCACAAAGAGGCGGTATCCACGAGTTGCCCGGTGGCTACATGGAACATTATTTATAAAACATGCAGAGCACCGGCTTGTGGCACCGAGCAGTATGGCCAGGGCATTCGAAATAGGCTTTGCTCCACCTCAGAATGCGGCGAAGAAAGCAAAACACCCGGCACTTACACGAGTTGTAGAAATCTGGATAACGACATCGATGATTCGAGAATCATCGCTGCGGTGAACTCAGGAAAGGGTGTCGATAGAGCGGCGGCGCTACTGGCGAAAGCTATTAAGGAAACAGAAAATCTGGAAATTGCCGTACGTGATGAAATCACAATCCTCCTCAAAGATGTCACGATGGATTCGACGACTGCTGAAGAGAAAATTGATTCCCTGAGAACACTCTTGTTAAAAAACGGATCAGCGACGACGGTTGATGAAGTACGCGAAACTTGGGTGAAGGCATAAATAGCAGCGCATCCCACCCAAGAGCCTGCTCCGTCTCATCTATAGCGATTTCCAGATTTAAGGGGGCGATTGTTCCAGATCCGCTCCTGCAAGTTGTGATCCTCGCTGAGTGCCAACAGGAATATCTGCTCGAAATTCACCTTCCCATACTGCCTGGAAATATCGGGCGAGACATTCGTTAGTTTCAGGTATCGCTTGAGGTCAGGGGTCAGGCGCCAAAGCGCGAGGCTATCTCGTTGGGCGAGAATCTGGCTTCCGCCATGTCCGCGATAGGCCATGACCAGATCGGCGGGATGTACGCCCTGGGCCGCCGTTCTCCGAAAGGCTCAGTTGCAGTGCTTCTTCCTCACTTACTACGCCCGCAATCGACTTCATGGTCTTTCGACAAGCGTCCCTCCGCTATCAGTGATTGCAGTGCAACAAGGCGCCGGCCTCCTGTGGCAACTTAGTTCT
>DASSHJ010000251.1:0-3068 GCA_035692965.1 Nitrosospira sp.
CGCTTTCATCTGCCGTACTCTCTCAAAAAAACATACCGCTGCGGCTGATGCTGCATTCAGGGATTCCGTACCACCTGGCATAGGGATAATAATTTGTTCGTTCGTGGCCGCCAATACCTCATCCGATAGGCCCGCGCCTTCGTTGCCGAAAACGAATGCGATAGGTCCGGTCAAAGCCGTCTGGTAGAGACTCGTTTTCGCCTTCAACGAAGTCGCGACCACCTTGCCATTGAAGGTCTTCGCAATATTTGCAAGATCGGACTGCTCGTATATGCGCAGCAAAAAATGAGCGCCCATGGCGGCGCGCAGCGCCCCAGGGGACCACACATCGGCACATCCTACAGAAAGATAGACCTGACCTGCCCCGGCGGCAGCAGCGGAGCGAAGGATTGAACCGAGGTTGCCAGGATTCTGCATCGCTTCCAGCAATACCGAAAAAGGCTCATTCCTTTGGGAGGCACGCAGGGGAATCTCTTCTGGTTCGGGAATGGGTATCAGGGCCATGATGCCGGTGGGTGTTTTAACCGGAGAAGCGATCTGAAACAGGTTGTCCGTCAGCACAACGACTTCCTCACCCGCCGCACTCTCCTCCGCCAGCAAGCACTTTATCTCGCTGGTTTCCCAACCGGTTTCGCTGATAATCAGGCGTTTCGGCTGCCCCACCGCCTGCCTATAGGCTGCGATCAGATGGATGCCGTCAAGAAGCGTCAATCCTGCGGCCTTGCGTTCTTGCGCAGACTCTCCCACCTCCATCAATTGCTTGAAAAATGCGTTATGGCGAGAAGTGATGAATTTCATCGGAAAACACTTCCTCTCCCTGGAGTTTCAATTCTCTGGCACATCGAGTTTCGTGCCCGGCAGACCTGCAATAACCCCATGCGCTCACTCTTCCCCGATAAATGGCTCTATCTCAATCGTCTGGTATTTAACCTCCAGTATCTCCAGTTCCTGAAGTCCTCCTGGCGCATTCAATATAACCACATCGCCTTCCCGCGCCTTGATCAGTGCGCGCGCCATCGGCGAAATCCAGCTGATGTAACCCCTGGCCGTATCGATTTCATCGACACCCACGATGGAAACCGTCTTTTTTTCCCCTTTCTGATTCACGAAGGTAACCGTGGCGCCGAAAAAAATACGCTCCGTATCCTCTCGGACGGCAGCAGGGTCAATTACTTCGGCAATATCCAGTCTCTTGGTGAGAAAGCGGATGCGCCTGTCGATTTCACGCAGGCGCTTCTTGCCATAGATGTAATCGGCATTTTCAGAACGATCACCATTGCTTGCCGCCCACGAGACCGTTGCGGTTACGCGCGGACGTTCCTTGTTCATGAGCCAGAAAAACTCGTCCATCAATCGGGCATATCCGCTAGGGGTGATGTAGTTTCTGCTTCCCGCGGGCAGAGCGGGCAATGCGGGATCGTTCGCTTCCTGTTCATCCGGAGCCTGGTACTCTTCTCTGGTAAATGCTTTGCTCATATCCTGTATAGTTTACCGAAAATGTTTCCACGTTTAGGATCGTTGGCGCACACATCGTCCTGCATCAGCGAGACCTAGTGGAGCAAGAAGATCATTCGAAATAAAGAATTCCGCTCAATCGGCCGGGCAAACCGGACCTGATCCAAGCCTTATATATGGAAAGCGGCGAGTCGAAAAATAGCCAGCCTTTTTGGCATTATCTTTTTGCAGCGCCCCACCGCCCGATGTTTCTGGCCGGAACGCTGCAAGGCGTTTTGACGCTCGCCTGGTGGGTATTCAATCTCGTTGCCCGGCAACAGGGAACGGCTGCGCCGGGATGGAGCGTCGCCCCGTCATCCGCCCATGCATTCCTGATGATCTATGGCTTTTTTTCGTTTTTTATTTTCGGGTTTCTGTTCACCACCTTCCCCAGCTGGATGAACGGTGAAAAGATCAGGCCTCGCTACTTCATCAGTTCCTGCCTATCGATGGTGATAGGAAGCTCGCTTTTCTACTTGGGACTCGTAACCGGAAAGGCCATCATGGCAGCAGGAGTCTTCCTCTTGCTGGCTGGCTTCACCGGAGGGGCTTTCGCGCTTCTTCAGGTGTTGTTTCGCGGGGGCAAACAGGACAAGCGGCATTCTATCGCGGCAAGCGGCGGACTCGTTGGCGGGTGGATCGGAATATTCTCCTACTTGCTATGGCTTTTGACCGATAATCGCGCCCTTGGCGAATTTTCCCGCACGGCCGGAATCTGGTTTTTCATTTTGCCTATTATAATGACCGTGAGCCACCGCATGATTCCATTTTTTTCCAGCCGCGTACTGGAGAATTACGTCGTTGTGCGACCTTACTGGATACTCTGGATAATGATCGCCTGCTCGGTCGGGCACGGCCTTCTGCAATTGCAGGAAGCCGGACCGCGATATGCCTGGCTGCTGGATTTTCCGCTGGCGGTGTGCGCTGCGTACCTATCGTTTACCTGGGGACTATTACGCAGCTTTCGTGTCCGCCTCCTCTCCGTGCTGCATGCCTCCTTTGCCTGGCTGGTAGTTGCCATGCTGCTGTATGCAGTACAAGGTCTTGTACTGTTTACGAGCGGGGGAACGTCCTGGATATGGGGGCTTGCACCGTTACACGCCCTCGGCATCGGCTATTTCGCCGGGATGGTGCTCGCCATGGCTTCCCGGGTAACCCTCGGCCACTCAGGGCGACCGCTGGTGATGGATGAATTCACGTGGCGAGTCTTTCTCGGCTTTCAGTTTGCCGCGCTTTTCCGCGTACTGCCTGACACCCTTACCACTGCCCTCCCTGCAGCCACTCAGATGGCTCCAGGCTTGTACCTCCTCGCCGGATTAGCCTGGCTGATTTGCTTCACCCTTTGGGCAATCCGTTTTGCCCCAATTTACTGGCGCCCTCGTGTCGATGGCAAATCGGGGTGACGAGCCAGGATTGGAAATGTCGCACAAGTTATCCTCACCGCTCCGCGATCAGGCGGCGCGCTTCCTGGGCTGCGCCAAGCAGGCCGGCTTTAGAATTAACGATTACATGAACCGGAATCTTTTCCATTACGGCCTGGAAGCGCCCCTTGCTGCCAAACGCTTTCATGAATC
>DASSHJ010000252.1:0-15907 GCA_035692965.1 Nitrosospira sp.
ATTTTGTCGTATTGCCCTGCTACTGGAAGCCAAAGCTGCGTTCAGCATATTTTCCACCGCCTGGCGCCCGACCGGCTTGGCAAGATGCTCAAAGGCGCCGAGCTTCATTGCCTCTATCGTATTATCGACACTGGTGTAGGCGGTCAGCATGATAACCGGAGGGATGTCGCGTCGCAGGCGCTTGATAGCGCGCAGCACCTCGATGCCCGTCATATCCGGCAAACGAAAGTCGAGAAAAACCAGATCGACCTCCTCACGCTTCAGGAATGAAAGGCCACGCCCCGCGTCAGCAGCCAAAAATAGTTCGTGGCCCAAGCTCGACACGGTTTCCGCGAGACTTTCGCGGAAACTGCCATCGTCGTCAATAATCAGGACGCGTGCCACGGAATCTCCAGTTCGAAGCAGGCACCCGAAGCTTTACGCAGGTAGCGTGCCTCGCCTCCATGCGCAACTGCAATTTCTCGCGCAAGCGCCAACCCAAGCCCGACTCCAGCCGGACGCCCTGATGTGAAAGGCTCGAACAATGTGGGCTCTACGTTGGCGGAAACACCAGGTCCGGTGTCACAAACCTGCAAGATCATTGTGGTACCGAGAGCATTTTTGTTCGCAGTCACGGTGACAATGCCGCCCGATGGCGTATGCTGGAGCGCATTGGCAATCAAATTATCGAGCGCGCGACCAAGCGAATGCGGATCGAAAGTCCATGACTCGACACCGGCTTCTGTCCGCAAGCCAATGCTGGCAGCCACGCCTTGTTCCTCAAAAGCACCGACTCTTTCCATCAGCCAGTCTGTAATATGGACGAGCCGGAATTGGGTGCTGATGGGTTCGGCCTTTTTCAGCAACTCTTTCACGGTTTCATCCAGACGCTTGATCTCGCGAAGGATGAATTCCAGGGCCATTCGCTCGCTATTCGGGCGCACGAGCGCATTCTCCGCCTTAAGTTGCATTGCGGCCAGCGGGTTACGAACCTCGTGAGCTACTGCTGCAGCCATCCGCCCAAGCGCTGTGAAGCGTTCTGAACGTTCGATCAGCGTGCCTAGTTCCGCGATGTGCGCGCGCTCCGCATCAAGGCGAGTCCGAAACTGGTTAAATGCGGTGACAATGCGGTCAAGCTCTGCATCACCCGTCCGCGCCATTTCCCACGGCACATCCCTGGAGCTTTCCGCCAAATCCCGTTCCATTCTGGTAAAGCGCTTGCTCCAGCCATAGAGACTGAAGGCCAGCCAGAGACCCGAGATTATTACGAAGGCAAGCAACAATCCGAGGCCGCGGTTTACTTCGTCATACGCCTCGCCTGCGGCAACTGGCGAACGCATCATCGCCCAGGCAGCGAGATGTCCTTCCGGATTCACAGGGCAGGCAGCCAGGGTTACTATTTCGTGGCTTCCAGCAAGCACATCGGCCATGGACTTGCCCTCAACAAAGCTCTTGCGCGCAAGCGCCTCGACCCGGTTTCGCTCGGTAGGCGGAACGTCTTTTTTTTCCTCGCTACCCACATGGCTGGGAAAGGCATAAGCGACAAATCTACTCGAATCATGCCAAAAACCACCCTCGACGCCAGGCAGATCGTCCAGAATAACATTCAGAAGGGCGCTCATCAGATCTCTGTCGATAATATCCTCCCCCGGCCTGACCGATCTCGAATATTCGGTCTGGAGGGCAACGCAGGCATGAATAGTCTGTTCCACGGATTTCTCGGCTTGTGCCTCGCTGCCGAGCTGATAGACATCGCGGATGATATAGGCAAGCGCGCCGCTTACAACTAGCATGAACAGCCAGAGCAATAATAAGCGCCATCGAAGAGCCAGAGTGACTCGCAAGCCTATTCCTTGCAAAAATGTTGCGTTATTTGAACAAGACGATGCTCGCTATGCTCGCTCACATAAAACTTCGGAAATATTCGCTGCATTACTAGTCTCCCATTTCAAGTTCGCTAACGAGTATGCGAGCTAATGCTGTGCCAACGATTTAATGGTCACTATCCCGAGTACTGTCATTACCAAAGACCGGCCACATGCGAAATGATGATGGTGAAAGCCCAGCCATATTGCTCACGCAGTAAAAGGGCAACAGTTTCGGCTGAGAAGGTCGAAAACGTGGTCAGTCCGCCGAGAAAGCCAGTGATAATGAACAGCCTGGACTCTGGCGGCAGAGCAGTATTGTGAGAAAAAAACTCAACAGCAACGCCGACAAGATAGCCGCCAATAATATTGGCAGATAAGGTACCAAAAGGAAGAGTAGGAAACACCGGATTCAACATGAACCCCAGTCCCCAACGCAACCATGCCCCTAGCGCGGCGCCCATTCCTACTGCGATGACAGCGTAAATGCTCATTCTCCATCCTCAGCGCGTGACCAATCGCAAGGATACCGCAACTACGGATCTCGGCATTACGATAAGTCCTGCAGGAGGACGATGCCGCTTGTTGTGCTTTAAAAAACCTGAAAGTGATGCACTGGGGAAAACCGGTTTGCTTACTGTGCTCGTTGCGAGCAGAGGGTCTTCTCGAACTGTAATCGCCTAGCCTATGGATAACAAATGTCGCTTTCGATTGATGACGGCCGCGTAAAACGGACCTATCATTAGCAAAATACAATCAGTTGCTGAATTTCGGGCAGGACATTTTTCTGCTTTACCATCCTCGGCGCGATAAAGGCGCACTAATGATGCCTGGCAATGACGGAAGCATCGCCTGAAGCCCCAAAAAAACCGCCAAACCGAGTATATGAAGACAATCCCGGACTCAGATTGAGATCTCCGTCTTGTACCCCTTGCCCCTAGCTCGGATGGTGACGGTGCGAATAATCCCAGCCCGAGAAGGTATTGGACTTACAGCGGTTTATCCCATGCCCCATCGCTGTTATTATGTCAGAGACATGAAAGATAGAAATTGCGCATTCGCCGATTTCCCAATCAACCCGCTAGCAAAAATTCGGGCATGATGTGATCCTGAAATCGTCGAGGCTATCCAGAAGTGTTGCTGGAACAGCCGTTGAACTATTAATTGGTTCAACAAGGAGGTAAGGAGAAAGCCTCCCCAAATATGAAAATCGACAAGCGATACCGGGTTTCCCGCCTTCCCGAAATGGCAATGCTCTGCATTTCGCTGCTTGTAGTCTGCGCAATTGCCCTGATCTCCTATCGAAATATTCAGTTCATGGAGGCCGCAAGCGAGCAGCGTAGTGTCAGCCGGGACATGAGGTACGAGAGCATGAGACTGCTGTCGATGCTCGTAGATGCTGAAACGGGCCAAAGGGGATTTCTTCTCACCGGGAAAGAGCAATACCTTGAACCTTATCACCATGCAGTCCTGGAAATTCCTCGATCGCTTGAGTTGCTCAAAAACTTGAATACTTCGAGTCTTGATCACAGCATGGATTTAGGTAGACTTGAGCGGCTGACCTCGGCCAAGCTTAGTGAACTGAACGAAAGCATTGAACTGTACCGCTCAGGCAATGCGACTCAGGTCCACGCGATGCTGGATTCGGGCCAGGGAAAGGTGCTCATGGATGAGATCAGGATGACTTGCCACGGGATGGAAGAAGCTGCCCAAAATAATCTTGTCTCATTTATTAATGCCCAGGATGAAAGCACGGCGGGGTTGAGAGTCGTAAGCATGGTAGGCAGCGGCGTTCTATTCGTGTTCCTCATTATCTCGGCCATCGTCATATCGAGGGGCATGGTTCGCCGGGAATGGTTATACAAAGAATCCGAAATAGCCAAAAAGCTGCTTAAGACGACCTTGGCCGGCATTGCCGATGGCGTAATTGCAACGGACGCCCATGGTGCGATTACTTTTATCAATCCCATGGCTCAGAAGCTGACCGGATGGAATAAGGCGGAAGCCTTGGGACGGCATATCCGGGAGATATTCTCTATTGTTACCGAAGCCAACGAAATCGAGCTCGATAATCCGCTCGAAAAAGCGCTGGCGGAAGGTATCGCGGTAGAACCTTCCAATCACGCTAATCTGGTCTCCCGGGATGGGAGTCGCCTTCCCATTGATGACAGCGCGGCGCCCCTCAAGGATGAGAATGGCAAGCTGATAGGCGCTGTCCTTGTGTTCCGCGATATCTCCATGAGACGGCATTCGGAACAGCAATTGGAGGAAGCAGCTGCGGCATTGCGCAGATCGAACGAAGAACTGCAGCAGTTTGTAAATTCCGCTGCCCATGACCTTCGCTCACCCTTAAGTACCATCAGGGGGATGACCGAGCTGCTTTCTTCAAAATTTTCCAGGCAGCTTGGTGAAAAGGGGGAAGAGCTTATGAACTATATCACCAGAGGCGTGGGCCGAATGACTCAGCTTCTGGAGGACCTCCTTTCTTTTGCTCGCGCAAGCCACTTCGACGCAGCCTCCGCCAAGCCCTTGCCGCTCAATGACGTACTGACGGTGTCACTCTCGAATTTGAGTGGCGAGATAGCAGAATCGGCGGCGGCCGTCACGGCGGATCCTTTGCCCATAGTCGCGGCACATGAAACGCACATGGTGCAGCTTCTTCAGAATCTCATTGGAAACGCCCTGAAATACCGCAGCCAGCATCCCCGCATTCACATCTCGGTTGACCAGGGAGATGGCGAATGGATCATTGGCGTAACGGATAACGGGATTGGAATAGATCCCATTCATGCTCAGCAGATTTTTCAGCCTTTTAAGCGGTTGCACGGAGAAGAATATTCTGGAAGCGGCATTGGTCTCGCAAGCTGCCAAAAAATTGTAGAGGGTTACGGAGGTCGGATCTGGGTCGAAGCTGAGCTGGGCAGGGGCTCGAAATTTTTCTTCACATTACCCGTTACTGGAGCAAAAGCACTCCCCCAGTAAAAGAGGCTTCCAGCTTACGCTTGTCCAAAACCATTTGTGCCCTTTCCAAAGAACGATAGAAATGGCAAACATCGAACTGCCTCTTGTACTGGATCGCATTGAGATGCGCCCTGACGCGAGGGCGTGATTGCCACAGCCACTTCGGGCGTCCCGTTTAAATCCCGGAACGACATCTCTGCATGATCGCCTTCCTTAATCATTCTAAAACGACAAACACGAGTGCGCTTCATTGCGCTTACCCCGGGAGGTAGCGTTTTGAGCGGGTCAACGGGGGAGAGAATGAGGAGTTCTGGCCATCTGTGTAGGCTTGTGAGCAGCGATCTGCCGCAACCGTTTGAGGTCGTTGACCTTGATATGCCTGCAATGCTTCCGCTTCTTTCCCGCACTCTTCCCCCGCTCTTCCGGCTCCAGCACGAGCCGGTCAGGTCTTTGTAGCTATATCAGCCAGTAGACGAAGATGAAAAGTCCCAGCCATACCACGTCCACAAAGTGCCAGTACCATGCCACTCCCTCAAATCCGAAATGATTCTCGGGCTTGAAATGCCCGGCGAGAACCCGGCAGAAAATTACCAGCAGCATGATGGAGCCGATGGTTACATGGAAGCCGTGAAATCCCGTCAACATGAAAAAGGAAGCGCCGTACGCTCCGCTGGTGAGCTTGAGGTTGAGCTCTGAATAGGCATGGCCATATTCGTAAGCCTGCAAGCCTACAAAGAGAAACCCCAAGGCAAAGGTCAGGAACAATCCGAGCTTGAGTTGCCCGCGCTTGTTGAGCTTGAGGGCCCAGTGCGCCCATGTCACCGTCACACCGGAGGTCAGCAGTATTAATGTATTGAGCGCTGGAAGCCCCCAGGCTCCCATAGGGGTGAACTTTTCCTCGATCCCAGGTCCGGAAACTGGCCATCCCCCAGTGAAGTCTGGCCAAAGCAGCTTGCTCTGGAGATCAGCCAGATCCGGAACCGAAAGCACACGCATGTAGAACAGTGCACCGAAGAAGGCGGCAAAGAACATGACCTCTGTGAAGATGAACCAGCTCATGCCCCAGCGGAACGACTTATCCACCTGTTCATTGTATTTGCCGCTCTCGCTCTCCCGCGCAACGGTGCGAAACCAGACAAAAATCATGTAGAAGAGTATTGCGAACCCGATTGCAAGCAACCAATAGCCTACAGGGATCTTGTTTACTGTAAATGCCGCGCCAAATCCCATGAATAAGAGCGCTATCGACCCCGTGATCGGATAGGTTGACGGCGGTGGAACGTAATAGTGACCATGGCCTCCCCCATGATCTGTTCCATGCCCTGGTGCGTGTCCTGCTGTATGCGCTGTTTGCTGGTTCATGACTTATCCCCGCCTATACATGTTGGTTAATGAATATGCCCTTTAATGGCAATAGACCTGCCATAGATAAATGTAGTATAGGCAGTGCCTGAGAGAAGGCCAGGAGAAAAAACACTGTTCTGATTGCTCCGTGTCTTCGCTCCATCTCCATGCCGTCTTGCATGCTCCCGTTACCAACCATATTCATATTTTTTGAGATCTGTGCGCTCTCTTCCTTATATTCATCTAACGAACCTGGTTGCTGCCGATTATTCCCATAATCGCTACTATACCGGGGGCGTTTCAAAGCTGTGGTACGGGGCGCTGGAGACGGAAGGATTCACTCGGTAAGGTGGGCGCAGTGGGTGCGGCGAACACCATGTTCGTGTACTGCTGCCATGATTTTCTCCAGTGGCTCTTTTGAAGGTTGTGATAAAAGTTAAGGATTTTACGGGCAACCTGAAAAAATCGAAGGTGGTCCCGTTTCCTTGCGGGCAGAGGATAACCGGGAACTCGCCGGGAAGCGGAATTCCGGTTGGCGGGACCAGGTTGTGGCGACTATTTAGCGGCCTCAGGCCGAGACAAAATCAGAGATAGATGGAGGAGACGTTACCGGCTCAGGCTGTCCAAGTATTCCGCCAGACAAGCTGAAAACCGATTGAGCGGTGATCAAGCAAAAAGGAAGAGAGAAAAAGGAAGGCGTCGAAGCCGCTCACTCAGGCGAAAGGGGACGAGGGGGCGAGGGGGCGAAGGAAGGCTAAGGGGGAATTAAAGGAGGATTATTGGCGCCGCGAAATCCACTCTGGACGAGAGCAGAACGATTTTCCGCTGACCTGAAAAAGATGGGGAGCGATTGACTCGAATGAAAACCGTCAATGCAACGAGCTGTTAGACGCTCTGCGGCGCTTTATCCCGGTCTACCGGGCCAGTAGAGCCGGCAGACGTGAGCTGAATCATGCGACCAAATTTATCTGCCACAAGCAGGCATCCTTCAAGAAATCGGCTCGTATTGACAGACCCGGGAGAATTGTCAGTCATCCAGCGGAAAAAAGCCGCGAGATAAATTGCCGCAAGACCGGAATCTTCAAGCAGGCGGGGAATATGAGGCATCTTGTGCATCGCTGCTTCGCGCATCCATTCGACAGTACGGCCAACCCGCATCAGCCCCGCGGCTTGCGCCTGCAGATGCCCGGGCTCCAGTCTTCCGTAAACCATCTGCCGGGTCGTTTTCTGATAGGGGTAAAAAGCGCCGAGCCACGTCATGATCAAGCGGTGCAAACGTTCGCGCGGCGCAAGATAAGGAAAGTCGCACGCCTGCGCAGCCTTGAGCATGATCCTGTCCGCACGTTCAAACCAGGCATCGACGATGTTATCCTTTTTTTGAAAATGGGCGCGCAGGTCATCAAGGGTAATCCCTAGTCCAGTCGCGACATCATGCAAACGCACAGCTTCCCATGATGTCCGCTCACCCAGTTCAACCGCAGTATCAATAATCTGATCAATCGTTGCCATATTCCCTCCGGTTATAGGTGGAATTTTGGTAGACGAGACAGCCGAGCCGATTGCAGCACAAAGTGTAAGTCACATTCATCCGGTTATCAATACCGAAAACCGATCACCCTCCGCAGTCACGGCTGCGACTCCCCTCGGAGCGGAACGTCCTCCCGGCCCCACGGCAACCAGCGCCCCCTTCTGACGGACGCACCTATCGAATATCATATCGGGCATAATTCGTAAGCTCGAACGCCGAATCAGGTATATGGAGCGCCTCTACCTTTCCTTCGTTTCGCCCAGCGTCCGGGATTTCCACCCTTCCTATTTCGCCATGGTGATGGCAACGGGCATTGTATCGATTGCCTTCGATGCGCTGGCTTTCCCAGGCATAGCAAAAACCTTGTTCATACTGAACCTGGTTCTATATCTCATGTTCTGCTTGATGCTGGGCGCCCGGACTGTGTTCTTCCCACGCAACCTCGTGGCGGAACTTCGAACCCTGCCCCGGAGCTGGCTTTTTCTGGCATTCGTGATCGGAACAAACACGGTAGGAATGCAGTTCACCACATTTCTGCAAGCCGGCGGCCTCGCAAGCGCCCTCTGGTTCGTCGCGCTCCTGGCATGGCTGATATTCCTGACCGTTATTGCTCTCAATGCCGCGGCCCTCCCACGGGAGAGCGTGATGCAATCCGTCAATGGCGCCACCCTTCTTGTCATTGTCAGCACAGTATCCCTGGCGCTGCTCGGCGCCCGGCTGCTGGACCCGGAACGAGGACATGCACCGCTCTTCCTGGGCCTTTGGGCGCTATGGACCCTTGGCTTCATTTTGTATCTGTTCGTTGTCTACTGGATTATTCGCAGGCTTTTTTTCGACTGCTTTCGAATGGAAGACTGGCAGCCGCCGTACTGGATCTGTATGGGTGCTCCGGCAATCATCACCCTTGCCGGTTCCGAATTCGTTATCCGTCTCCCCCGCTCACAATGGAATGGCCTTGACCAGCTCACGCTCGGGATGAGTTTTTTCGCATGGATTCTTGGCACGCTCTGGATACCCTATCTCCTGGTCATGGATGTGCGAAAACTTACCCGGATCCCGGCGCCGGTACCCCTATGGATAAAAATTTTCCCCTGGGCAAGATATGCGTTCGGCACCACCCATCACGCTTATGAACCTCCTGCCTGGAGCAGAGTTTTTCCCATGGGAATGTACACGGCATGCACCTTTTTCCTGGCGAAGGCGACCGGGTATCGTTTGCTTGAATCCGTTTCCTCCTGTTGGGGCTGGTTTACGTTGCTGATCTGGGCCCTTACGTTGGTGGGTGCGTTCCGTTCCTTCGGGAAATTCATGGCAAATCGATGAGCAACTCAAAACCCGCATTTGGCGTTTCCCCCTTCGTTCCATAGTTCTGCCCCTACCTGGCGCCCAGCTTAATACCGCGAGGCAGCCTTCCCACCCGCCTGCCTTGCCGCCTCTACCCGTATGCTATGCTGAAACCAATCTCCCGCTGGACTGTCTTTTTTGTATATCTTTTGTATAGCTTGAGGCAATGAAGAAGGAAGCAAAATGGACAAAAAATTTCAAATAAACTTCTGGTATATCATTATTGCCATACTCGGCATTCTGGTTGTGCAGAACACGTACAAAGAGTATACAAAGGTTGAGCCGATTCCCTACAGCAAGTTTCACTCACTGCTGGAGCAGGACAAAATCGCAGAAATTGCCATTACCCAAAACCAGATTTATGGCACGCTCAGGGACAAGGGCCCGGATGGGCTGAAGGATTTCGTTACCACGCGCGTTGAACCGGAGCTGGCGGACAAGCTGGACAAGCACAATGTAACCTACACCGGGGTGGTGCAAAGCACTTGGCTGCGCGACATTCTGTCCTGGCTGCTGCCGACGGCTCTCTTTTTCGGAATATGGATATTTCTCATCCGGCGCATGAATCCCGGTGGCATGACGGGTGGCCTCATGTCGATCGGCAAAAGCCGAGCCAAGGTTTTCGTAGAAAAAGAAACCAAGGTCACGTTCGCAGATGTCGCGGGTGTGGACGAAGCGAAAGAAGAACTGGTCGAAGTGGTCAACTTTCTCAAGGATCCACAAGGGTATTCGAGGCTTGGCGGGCGCGCGCCCAAGGGAGTACTTCTTGTCGGCCCGCCCGGCACGGGGAAAACGTTGCTGGCGCGTGCAGTCGCAGGTGAGGCCAGCGTTCCATTTCTCTCGATCTCGGGATCGGAATTCGTGGAGATGTTCGTGGGGGTAGGCGCCGCAAGGGTACGAGACCTGTTTGATCAAGCCCGGCAAATGGCTCCCGCCATCATATTCATCGATGAACTGGATTCGCTGGGCCGTGCCCGCGGCGCATACGCGATGGGCGGGCATGATGAAAAAGAACAGACGCTGAACCAGCTTCTGGCTGAACTGGACGGGTTCGACCCCACGACTGGTGTTGTCCTGCTCGGAGCGACCAACCGACCCGAAATTCTCGATCCTGCGCTGCTGCGCGCGGGCAGGTTCGATCGCCAGGTGCTCGTGGATCGCCCGGATAAGCTGGGGCGTGAGCAAATTCTTGAAGTGCACCTGAAAAAGATAACGCTTAGCCCCGACGTCAAACCGGAGCAGATTGCCGCGCTGACACCGGGCTTCACAGGTGCAGATCTTGCAAATCTGGTCAATGAAGCTGCGCTGCTTGCTACCCGGCGCCGCGGTGATGCAGTGACCATGGACGACTTCAATAATGCCGTTGAGCGCATCATTGCAGGTCTGGAGAAGCGCAACCGCCTGCTCAACCCCTCGGAACGGCGGGTTGTCGCCTTTCACGAGTTGGGGCATGCCATGGTTGCCCTTGCCTTGCCGGGCACTGACGAAGTGCACAAGGTATCGATCATTCCGCGGGGTGTGGGTGCTCTGGGCTACACCATCCAGCGTCCCACCGCAGACCGCTTTCTCATGAAGCGGGAAGAACTGGAAAACCGGATGGCGGTGATGATGGGCGGACGGGCGGCGGAACAGGTCGTATTCAATGAAGTATCTACGGGAGCAACGGACGACCTGGCTCGAGCCACTGACCTGGCGCGCTCGATGGTGCTGCGCTACGGAATGAGCGATGCATTGGGAAACGTCGCTTACGACCGCGAGCGTTCCGCCTTCCTCCAGCCCGGCATCCCGGTAGTGCAGAATAGGGATTACAGCGAAAAAACCGCAAATGCGGTTGACAGCGAAGTCCGCACGCTCGTCGACCATGCGCTGGAACGGGCTATCGGCATCCTGAAAATCAATCGCGCATTGCTTGACCGGACAGCGGAAGAGTTGCTCAAGACCGAAACTCTTAATACGCCCCAGATCGAGGTACTGAAGCGTCAAATTATTTCAGGACCCGCCCTGCCTGCGGAAACGGCGACAGCAGCCGTGGCATAGCGGTGTCTCACAAAGCGGAAAGAAAGGATTTGAGTCTGCTCGCGCAGGCGTGGCCTATCGCCGTCCTGTGGAAAACTTTCACCATATAATCGTTTCAAAAAAGCCAAAACTCGTGTAGAATGTCTGTCTCGATGAGAAGCGGTTCCTTTCGTTTTTCTCGACCCATCGTTTCTGACTCCCTTCGATTTCAATCTTCAGCGAAATTGTGCGGTACCTTGGTTAGCGGCGATGTTTACCAGCGCGCCAGCGGTATTTGCCCTATATTTTCGGCTGCCTGTTAGGCTTGCGCATTTTAGGCGCTTCCAGCTTCAAAGTTTCAGAGGAGGGCAGGCTCGTATCGGTGCTGCTTGTGCAGTGCCATGCCGTACGGGTTTCGTTGCCGGATCACGTGCAGACGCTATCGGACGCAACAACCGACAAGCTCAGGCATTCGATATCTCCGGTATTCGATTCCTTTAAGCCCATCTGAAACTCGAACTTGCGCCCCACATGTTCTTATTGATAGGAAAAATCACTTGTCATTCACAGACCTGAACCTGCACCCACTTATTCTCAAAGCCATTGCCGACTCTGGCTATACCTCGCCCACTCCCATCCAGGAAAAGGCGATTCCCGAACTGCTCGCGGGCCACGATGTCCTGGCCTCCGCCCAGACGGGTACCGGCAAAACCGCCGCATTCATGCTTCCGGCGCTGCACCGGCTCGCCGCGCCATCGACTGCGCCCGGCCGCGGCCCCCGTGTGCTGGTGCTGACCCCGACGCGGGAACTCGCGCTTCAGGTTTCCGAGGCCGCGGCCAAATATGGCAAATACCTTTCCCGTGTGAGAGTTGTGAGCATACTGGGGGGAATGCCTTATCCGGTCCAGAACAGGCTGCTTTCGCAACCAGTGGAAATTCTCGTGGCAACTCCTGGCCGTTTGATCGACCACATCCAGCGGGGACGCATCGATTTTTCGCGCCTCGAAATGCTCGTGCTGGATGAAGCCGACCGCATGCTGGACATGGGTTTTATTGATGATGTGGAAAAAATTGCGTCAGCCACTCCTGCCAGTCGTCAGACGTTGCTATTTTCCGCTACGCTCGATACGGCGATTGCCGATGTCGCTGCGCGCCTGCTGAAATTGCCGAAGCGGATTCAAGTTGCCACCCAACAAGCCAAGCTCGATAACATCGAACAACGGCTGCACTATGTCGACGATATTTCGCATAAAAACAGGCTGCTGGATCATCTGCTGCGCGACGCGGAGCTGAGGCACGCTATCGTTTTTACGGCCACCAAGCGGGACGCTGACGTGCTGGCCGATAATCTCGCCGCGCAGGGGCACGAGGCCGCCGCGTTGCACGGTGATATGAGCCAGCGCGACCGCACCCGGACGCTTACGAAGCTACGGCGGGGTGGGTTGCGCGTGCTGGTTGCGACCGATGTAGCGGCACGAGGAATAGACGTGGCGGGTATCACTCACGTCATCAATTTCGATCTGCCGAAATTTGCCGAGGATTATGTGCACCGCATTGGACGCACGGGTCGGGCCGGTGCATCGGGAATTGCCGTATCATTCGCCTCGGGCAAGGATGGGATCAGCTTGAAAAAGATTGAGCGCTTCACCGGGCAGCGGATTATGTCACACGTAATTCCGGGCCTGGAACCTCGAGCCAAGCCGCGTTCGAGCACGGTCAATACCACCCGAAGTGCACCGGCTATCGCCCTTAAACGCAGCCGTAGCTGGACAAATGATAACGTGAGCAGGTCCGGTGGCGCGGCTTCGCCCCGGGAAGACGCGCGCCCCCGGTCGTCGAGGGATAGCCAGACCACGTTTGGGAATACGCAGCGCAGCTTCAGGAACGGTGGCGATTTCGACGCCTTCAGCTATCCGCATTCCAGAACGAAGCGAACTCCTTCGTGAAGTAATAGCTGCCGCTTCAAAGATTCGGCTAACGCCGGTTGCACCGCAGAAAGATTCGAGACAAGACCGCCACCAGGATGCTCCTGCTGGCGGTCTTGCCGTGATTGAGGGCAAGCGACTTATGCTCGCATGCGCGTTCCGAATTTATTTCCCGTTCTGAATTTACTTTCCTTTCCAGACTTATTTCCTACTCCTCAGGCTGGTTCCGGATGAAATCCGCGGTCTGATAAAACGCCATGGAAAGCGTCTTTGTAAGCTGCGCATCGAGTCCGGCATCGCCCATCGCCCGGCTCATGCAGGACAGCCACTGATCGCGCTCGGGGATACCAATTGAAAATGGCATGTGACGCGTCCGCATGCGCGGATCTCCGAATTTAGCGGTATAGAGCGAGGGACCTCCTGTCCATCCCGAGAGGAACATGAACAGCTTCTGCCGGGAGCTTGCCAGGTCCTGCGGATGGAGTTTTCGTATGCCGTAATAGTCCGGATCTTCGTCCATGAGATCATAAAAGCGATCCACAAGGCGACGAATGGCATCCTCGCCGCCCATCAATTCATAAGCCTCTATAAGATGCATGTAATTCTCCAGATAATGTAATCGGCTTCCGAGTCTTCAGCATCTGCAGAATCGAGTAGACCGCGATTGCTGCGAGCACGTGCTTCGCCGTATGCCCGCTGATCAAGTGCCCTAAATCGTATATTTCACGGTCCCCCACTTCGGCCAACTTGGCGACAGCATACCAGGCGAGTGCAACATAAATCCCGGATGCCCGGGAATATCGCGATGGGAAAAAGATTGCGAGCAGAACAATGACCAAAAGCGAATAGAACTGTACAACAATATAAAAGTTCAGATTGCCCGCCCCCACCTGCTCGCTCCAGTGCCAATACAGTACGCTCACCATGCCGATTCCAACCAGGATAGGCAAAACTCGTAAACCGATTCGCGGACTGACCCGCTCCGTCAACTGGGCCGAAAGCAAAGCCGTCATTGTCATGGCCAGTGGCAACCGGTCCCACGTCAGCCGCGCGGTGTCAGGAGCCAGGTGATAGTAGGCTGAACCCATCCCCGTCAGTGTTATGCTCAGGAACAGAATGAGGTAAGGCCAGCGTTCCCGGTACTCAATAAAGAGGTGGCCACCCTTCTCTTTACTTACGGATGCCAGAAATACAAGGCCGTCTATTCCAACAAGGAGAAAGCCAAGATTGGAAATGACGTTCCAAAAATTTGGAATACCGAAAAAGCTGCGGGTATCGGCAAACTGATGGTACTTCTCAGGCTGCGGGATGGGAGGAGCAATCGCCGCGGCGAGCAGCACAACAAGGGAAACGATTGCGAGAATGCGCAGTCTCTGTGGGTTGCTCATGAACTGACGTCGAGAATCTGCTGGATCTTTAACGAGTCTTGCCTACGGCCTCGTCCACACGTTCCACCCCCACAATTTCAATTCCTGGGATTGCCTGCTTAGGCTTGTTTGCCTTGGGGACAATAGCCTGGACAAAACCGAGTTTCGCGGCTTCCTTCAACCGTTCCTGCCCGCGCTGGACGGGGCGCACTTCTCCTGCCAGGCCAACTTCCCCGAATACCACCGTTTTTTCCGGCAACGGCTTATTCCTGAGCGAGGAGACAATCGCCAGCAGCACGGCAAGGTCGGCGCCAGGCTCGGTGATTTTCACGCCCCCCACCGCATTGATGAACACATCCTGATCAAAACAAGCGACGCCCGCATGCCGGTGTAACACTGCAAGCAGCATGGCAAGCCTGTTTTGCTCCAGACCCACGCTCAGCCGTCGTGGATTGGGGGCGTGGGCTTCGTCAACCAGAGCCTGTATTTCGACGAGCAATGGACGCGTTCCTTCCTGGGTTACCATCACACAGGAGCCCGGCACCTGCCCGCCATGATGCGACAGGAACAGGGCAGATGGATTAGCCACCTCTCGCAAGCCTTTCTCGGTCATGGCAAATACGCCGAGTTCATTTACCGCTCCAAAACGGTTCTTGAAAGCTCGAACCAGGCGAAAACTCGAATGCGTGTCGCCCTCGAAATAGAGTACCGTATCCACCATGTGCTCCAAAACGCGCGGACCAGCGAGTGAGCCTTCCTTCGTGACGTGGCCGACAAGGATGATGCAAGTGCCGCTGGATTTCGCCAGACGCGTCAACTGGGCAGCGCACTCGCGCACTTGTGCGACCGAGCCGGGCGCCGATTGAAGCGCTTCCGAATAAATCGTCTGGATGGAATCGATAACGGCTATGTCGGGCTTGCGTTCCAACATTTCTGCCTGGATACTTTCCAGGCGGATTTCAGCCAGCAAATGAACTGCCTTTGCATCCACGCCCATGCGCTTTGCGCGCAAGGCGACCTGACGGGGTGACTCTTCCCCGCTCACATACAGCACATCGCGAGCGGGCGTGTTATTCGTTCCGAGAGACATGTGGCAAAGCGCCTGCAGCAGCAAGGTCGACTTGCCGATTCCCGGATCGCCTCCCAGCAGTATCACTGCCCCATGCACCAACCCCCCGCCCAGGACACGATCAAATTCGGCTATCCCGGTGGAAGCACGCAGCTCTTCCCCCGCTTCCACCTCGTTCAGATTCTGTACGCGCCCGCTTTCCGAAATCGGAATGAAGCGGGATGCGGCTTTTTCTGCGACAACCTCAACCAGCGTATTCCAGGCTTGACAGTGGGGGCACTGCCCCTGCCATTTCAATGTCTGCCCGCCGCATCCCGAGCAGGAATAGGTGGATTTGGCCTTAACCATCCTGCCCCACTGGGGTGGCATTTACGAAATCGGCAAAGCCGCTGAGAAATCGCTGGAGTTGAACGCGCACCTGCTCGTCCACGAGTTCTCCCTTCTCATCGAACATATTGTTTACCCGGGATACCATCATTCGTCCGCCAAACCAGGGACGGGTACCCAACGTTCGCAAAACAGGCAGCCAG
>DASSHJ010000253.1:0-4307 GCA_035692965.1 Nitrosospira sp.
CGCCCGGATCCTCACTCCTGTTGCCAAGATTTACCAGGGCCCAGTGAACCGCGGGCATGACGAGCTGGTTCGGAACAGCACCTCCATAAAGAATATTGGGAGATTGCTCCATTCCCTCATAACGCAGTGCATAGAAGAGCAGGCTATGGCGCTTCTCTACCACCTCTTTTACTGCTTTGCGGCAGCCAGATGTCCAGCATCCGAACAGTGCCTGCACCTGTTCCTCTGTAATCAAGCGCTCCGCCTCGCGAGCGCATTGCGCCGCGTCGAGCCCGCAATCCGCCATGACCGCCTGAATCTTCTGGCCCCTTATGCCGCCTGCTGCATTCGCGTCCTCGATTGCAAGCTGCAGCGCCTCTAGGAGCGGCCGCTCGCTTTCAACAGTAGGCCCCGATAAGGCCTGCAGTATTCCCACCTTTATGGGCAGTTCGTTTTTCAAATGGTGACGCCACATCGCGATTGCCGAAACCGTTGCAGCGGTTAGCAGGATTAAGGCGACACCTGTGCCACGACCGATTTTCAATGCTTAAATTCCCCTGGCTATCCTCTTTTTTTGATTCATACGCTACAGCTTTTATAATAGACACAATCCGCGCTCGATGAAGCAGTTGCCCTTCAGGCGCGGTTATTGCTGGAGTTATTGCCGCTCACTCGTTCCAGTACCCATTCTCTGCAATAATCAATAATCCCTAGCCATCGCTGAGAACGCTCAAATGCGCAGCGACGCTTCGACCGAGGGCCGGAAGGTCGTATCCGCCTTCAAGCGCGGACACGATCCTGCCGTCAGCATATTGCAAGGCAATCTCCATGATTCTTTCAGTCACCCAGGCGTAGTCATTTTCCACCAGATTCAACGAAGCAAGCTCATCATCCGCGTGTGCGTCAAAGCCGGCGGAGACAAACAGCATCTGGGGCTCGAAATTCTCAAGGGCGGGTATCCAGTATCGCTCTACCGCTTCTCGAAAGACCGTACCATTGCTGCCTGCGGGCAGAGGAATATTGATCATTCGCTCCGAACGTCCCGTGACCCCGCTGTAGGGATAGAAAGGATGCTGAAAGGTGGAAACCATCATCACCCGTGGGTCCCCGCGGAAAATATCCTCGGTGCCATTGCCGTGATGAACATCGAAATCCACCACCCCGACGCGCTCCAGCCCATACGTTTCCATGGCATGCGCCACACCTGCCGCGATATTGTTGAAAAGGCAGAAACCCATCGCCCTGTCCCGTTCTGCATGATGACCAGGGGGGCGAATATTGCAAAAAACATTCTCTACTTCTTTACTCATTACAAGGTCGGCTGCAAGGATAACCGCCCCCGCCGCACGCCGCGCGGCTTTCAGGCTATGCCCGTTCATTGCCGTATCAGGATCGAGATACGCCAACCCGGATGAAGATGCGCGACCCGCCGCGGCATTCACAAAACGAACATATTCCGGGGAATGCACGCGGGTCAGTTGCTCGAATGTCGCCAATGGCGCGCTATGCTGCGCGAGCCGCTCCATCACGCCGCGGGCTTGCAGTTCATCCTCGACCGCCTTCAGCCGCTCCGGACGCTCCGGATGAAATGAACCCATGCCGTGCAACAAGCAGTCGGGATGCGAAATAAACGCTGTTGTCATAGCCTGCCTCCTGCCGGAGAAGGAATGGTATCCTAAACATCCGTTGATAATACCTTCCGCCAACTGGCGGTTTGGGCTTCCGCTCGCCGTCCACCCATTGATTCAAGGATAAATTGAACCCCTACCTCGTCCGTGGTAACCTCACAATAAAGAGACCTCATAAAACATTCATTCCACTGCCAGAGGTTCGTATTTAGATGCCACTTTTTAGACAACTCTGGCTGGCAGTCATCCTGATTACGCTTACAAGTTTCATAGGGAGCTTTGCCATAAGCATTCTTGGCACGCGCACCTATCTCGAACAAAGACTCCAGCGTAAAAATTCCGATACAGCGAGCATTCTCGCCCGCTCCATATCCCAGCTCAACAAAGATCCAGTCACCATTGGCGTGCAGGTTGGCGCGCTCTTCGAGAGCGGCCAGTTCGACAGGATTTCAATCACGGCCCCGGACGGCAAGCTTATTGTTGAACGGGTAAGCGAGCAGGAGGAAAAGAAGGTTCCGGAGTGGTTTGTCGACCTCTTTCCAATAAGCGCGGAAGCTGGACAAGCTCAGATATCGGACAACCGGATGCATTTTGGCATCGTGAAAGTCGCAAGCCACGATCGCCTGGCCGAGCAGGCGCTCTGGGAGGAATCCCAGGCGTTAGTCATATGGTACATGATGGCAGCCATCATAAGCGCGCTCATCGGCATATTCATTACGCATGCGGTGAGGCGACCTCTCGCGACAATGACTGAGCAGGCCGAGGCAATTACCGAACGGCACTTCCTTACCATCGCCGAGCCCGGCATCCGCGAACTCCGCACCATTGCGCGCGCCACCAATGACTTGGTTAGAAGGCTGCATAACAGGGCTATCGAGGAAACGCTTCACCTGGAGGCCTTGAATAAACGAATGAATCACGATCCTCTGACGGGTCTCCCCAACCGCGGCTATTTCCTGGACAAGTTACAAGCGGTGGTGGATGGCGATCAGCAGGAAGATGACCCGGAGCTGACGGAAGCAGCCAGCGAGAGGCCGGAGAGGGGGGGATTCCTGCTTCTCCTGCGCATCGAAAATCTCGAAGAAGTCAACAGAAAGTTGGGTCGCAGCACGGTAAACAGCTTGTTGCGTCATGTAGCGGCGGTAGTGGAAAACACAGGCAGTGACAATTCCGAACGAATAATCGGGCGCCTGAATGGGACTGATTTCGTGCTGGCATTGCCTGGCGCCGAAGAGGTTTCGGACATTCTGAATGGTTTCGCCACAACCATGACTACGTTATTACCGCGGATTAATAGCGAACCCCGGCCATCCTGGCACCTTGGCGCAGCGCAGTACAAGGACGGAGACAAACCGCTCGATATCCTTGCCAGCGCCGATACCGCGCTCGCTTCAGCTCAAGGAAAAGGACCAAACACGTGGCAAATTCTTGAGAAGGCATCAGGAGGTGTTCTGGCTGGGGCATCTGGAATCAGCGACTGGCGCCAGATATTTAGCAGTGTCATCGCGGAAAATCGCTTCAGGCTGGCCCTGTTTCCCGTTGTTAATGCTGGGGGCGCACCTTTGCATGAGGAGGCGCTGGCACGCATCCAGGCCTTGCCTAACGGCGGATGGCTGATTGCTGGCGATTTTATCCCTATCGCTGTTCGCCTTGGCGTCGTTGGAACCTTGGACCTCGCTGTTGTTCGGCGAGCCATGGACTATTTGCGTTCATCCAGCGGGGACGTTGCAATCAATCTCTCCATTGAAACGATTCATGACTGGGGTTCCCGTAATCAACTCGCCGAACTGATCCGGCAACAACCCGATTTGCTCAGGCGCCGCCTATGGATCGAGGTGCCGGAATCCGGTGCTCATCGGAAAATCGAATCTTTCCGGGATTTTTGCAAAACCTTCCGCGAACTGGGTTGCCGTATTGGCGTCGAGCATTTTGGACGCCACTCCGCGGAGCTTCAGAAGTACGCGGATATCGGCCTCGACTATGTGAAAGTGGACACGTTCTTCGTCCGTGGCATCCATCAAAACAAGGAAAATCAGAAACTGCTGAAGTTCCTGTGCGGCCTTGCCCGCACCCTTGGAATTCTGGTGATTGCGCTGGGGGTGGAAACCGAGGCAGAGCGAAGGGCTCTTCTCAAGATTGGAGTCGACGGCGTCACGGGCCCTTACATAAAATAAACCGGTTTGCAAAGTTTCGAGCGATCAGCCCTCCGACTCTCAAACCCTATTCAGATTGTGCTGAGTACTCCGTCCGAGGGGACGTCAATGCCAAACCCAAACGTTTCCTCCTCAACCATTTGCAACGCAGGGATATTAAGCTATAACTGATTCAAGGGCTGCTTTTCCAACAACAATACTAAGGATTCGTCTTGAATTCCTCTCACACCTGGAATTTTTTCCGCGCCGGCGGATTCGATCAGGTGCAGATCGATGATGGCGCCGATTTACTGGCCCTCAAAAACCTCGACCAGAAGTTGTGGGTCGCCCTCAGTTGCCCAACCCGTGGAATAGAATTCGACTCGCGGACGCTGGATTTGATCGACAGCGATGGCGATGCGCGTGTTCATGCAAACGAAGTCCTTGGCGCGATCGCATGGGCTGCTGACCTGCTGAAAAATCCCGATTTGCTTGTGAATGGTTCGCATCGCCTCGCGCTCGCTCAGATTAACGACGGCACCGACGAAGGCCAGGATCTGATTGCTTC
>DASSHJ010000254.1:0-13880 GCA_035692965.1 Nitrosospira sp.
GAGAATTCAACCCCGGCAATGGATCACTAACAGTAACATCCGGAGCAGCTCCATAAGGGCTTTAAACTCCATCAAACCTCAAAAGCGGCTTCAACAAACGTTGAAGCCGCTTTTTTTCGGACTTCCAGCAGCCGCGCTTCCCGAACCCTCCCATCGGATTCGCTCCGGCCATGGGTTAATGATATGATGTACATGAAGCTGGCCAGGCAATCGCCGCCTGCCTTGATATGCAGGGGGAGGAAAGTCCGGGCTCCATAGAGCGGGATGCCGGTTAACGGCCGGCCGCCGAGAGGCGAGGAACAGGGCCACAGAGACGAGCGTATTAAGTTACGGTGAAACGCGGTAACCTCCATCCGGAGCAAGACCAAATAGGCAGGCTATGAAGCGGCTCGCTGAGCCTGCGGGTAGGTCGCTTGAGCGCACGGGCAACCGTACGCCTAGAGGAATGATTGCCCATGACAGAACCCGGCTTATCGGCCAGCTTCTCCTTCGCTTCATGTTTCCATGTATTGCACCTTTTCAGCAGAACTCCTCGACAGCGTTACCTGAAGTACGTAGTCAGCTTTACCCGACTCGCCAGTCTTGGCCACAATCAGTCTTGGCCACCCTATCCTGGAAAAGAGCTCCCCGCTGTGATTCAACCCGAAGTCCTGGCGTTCACCAAAGGGGTCTAGCGTGACCTTTCGCCTATTTCTTATCTCTGGATTGCTGTATATCCTTTCCGGCTGTGCGAGCTTCACCTTACAGGATCCGCTGCGGATTTCCGTAGCTGGAATGGAGCCGCTTGAGGGACAAGGAATGGAAATGAGGTTCGCGGTTCAGCTCAGAGTTCAGAACCATAGCGACAAGGCGATCGATTATGACGGGATTGCTCTTGACCTGGACTTGCGCGGCTCGCGTTTTGCCACTGGGGTAAGCAATCAGAACGGCACCATCCCTCGCTATGGCGAAGCCATCATCACGGTGCCGGTCACGGTTTCTGCGATAGCAATCATTCGCCACGTATTCGACTTCGCGACCGGGGATCGCGCCCGGGCTGATTACCGGTTGCGCGGACGGCTCGGCGCGCCAGGTTTCGCGATCGGTCGAAGCTTTGATTCGGAGGGAGAAATCGTGCTGCCCAAGTTGCCGGAGGGCAACACGGATTCCCTGCCACCTCAGCGCGTCCTTAAACCTAGTCCGGTAACCGTAAACACGTACTAACCCTGCGCTACCTGGGGTCCCTTTCGCGGCATTCGTCTATCCCGTACCGGGCGCGGTAATCTTCAACCGCATGCAGATGACGAGCAAAATCCTTCCTGTTCCGCAGATAGCTGAGGATATCGTCGAGATTGATGATATTGATGATTTTTATCCCATACACCTGCTGAACCTCTTGCGTGGCCGAGAGCATTCCGTTTCCCCGTTCCATGCGGTCAAGGGCGATAGCAACTCCGTAAGGTTCGGCCCCAGCTTCATGGATATGGTGGACCGATTCCCTTACCGATGTGCCGGCCGAAATAACGTCATCAACGATCAGTACACGCCCGGCGAGTGGCGCGCCGATGAGGTTTCCGCCTTCACCATGATCCTTTACCTCCTTCCGGTTGAAACAGAAAGGGACATTTTGCCCCATCTCGGCAAAGGCGATGGCGATGGCGCTTACAAGAGGGATGCCCTTGTAGGCGGGTCCGAACAGGGTGTCGAATTGAAGCTCGGCAGCGGTAATGGCTTTCGCGTAAAATTGCCCAAGCTTTCTGAGAGAATCTCCATCGTTAAAAAGCCCGGCATTAAAAAAATAAGGCGACATTCGGCCGGCTTTCGTCCTGAATTCCCCAAAGCACAGCACGTTCTTGCTAATCGCGAAACTTATGAATTCGTCCCTGAAATCCGACATCGACATATATTAGGAACCTTTGAATAGGTCCTCGTGGAGCGCGTTGCTGGTAAAATCGGGATGATCACAAGGCGCGCGACGCAGGTCGTAGCCGGGTCTACGATGCCAAAGAGCGCAACGAGGTGAGCGCCTGATTTTACCGCAACCCGGGTGGGACCACGATGACTTATTCAGAGGTTCCTTAACTGCTCATGCGAATTATAACGCTTAACATGAATGGGATACGGTCAGCGGCGACCAAGGGTTTCTTTCAGTGGCTGCCGGAGCAGGCGGCCGACATCGTTTGCGTGCAGGAACTCAAGGCACAGACCTGCGACCTTTCCGGGGAAATATCCTCTCCGGCCGGTTATCACGGTTATTTTCACTGTGCCGAGAAAAGAGGGTACAGCGGGGTTGGAATCTACAGCAGGAACAAGCCGGATGCAATCATCGAGGGCGTGGGGATTCCCGAGATAGACGCCGAAGGGCGTTACCTCCGCGCTGACTTTGGCAGCCTTAGCGTAATATCGATCTACCTTCCTTCGGGTTCGGCCGGCCCCCATCGCCAGGCTGCCAAGTTTCATTTCATGGATCAATTTTTCCCCTTTCTTGGAAGGCTCGGAGAATCCGGCCGGGAAATTATCCTTTGTGGCGACTGGAATATCGCCCACAAGGAAATCGACCTGAAAAACTGGCGAAGCAACCAGAAGAATTCGGGCTTTCTGCCGGAAGAAAGGACCTGGCTTGGGCGCGTGTTTGACGAGCTTGAATTTGTGGATGTGTTCAGGCGACTCAACCAGGAGTCAGATCAATATACCTGGTGGTCCAACCGTGGGCAGGCACGAGCAAAAAATGTGGGGTGGCGCATCGATTACCAGATAGCGACATCGGGCATCGCCGAAAAGGCCGCCGATGTTTCCATCTATAAGGCAGAACGCTTCTCGGATCACGCGCCGTTGATCATCGATTACGACCATACCCTATGACTTTTGGTCGGATGAGTGCGGGCGGATCAAAGCATACGTGGAACATCCCGTGGCCGCGGTGTTCCTAGGATGAGCTCTTCTTTCCCGTCCGGCTGGCTTGAGGCATTTCGCATCTACACTCATCCCCGCGTGCTCGGGATGCTGTCGCTGGGTTTCTCGGCCGGGCTGCCCCTGCTGCTGGTCCTGGGGACCCTTTCATTCTGGTTGAGGGAAGCGGGGGTCGATCGTTCCACCATTGGCCATTTGAGCTGGGTCGGACTCGCCTACGGGGTCAAATGGATGTGGTCTCCACTCGTGGATCGCCTGCCCCTGCCCTTTTTAACGTCCTTCCTCGGCCGCAGGCGGGCCTGGCTATTGCTTTCGCAGGTTGTGATCGCGCTTGGGCTCTTAGGGATGGCAAGCACTGATCCGCTCGATAATCTTGCTTATACGGTTTTTTTCGCGCTGACCGTCGCGTTCGCTTCCGCCACTCAGGATATTGCGCTCGATGCCTATCGTATAGAAGCGGTTTCGGTGAGACTCCAGGGAGCGATGGCAGCAACGTACCAGGCGGGCTATCGTCTCGCCATGATCCTTGCCTCTGCCGGCGCGTTGTGGATTGCTGCCTTGGTGGATCCCTCGGAGGCAGCCTATGATTATGAGCCGTGGCGCATTTCATACCTGGTCATGTCAGCCTGCATGTCCGTCGGTATCGTCACAACCCTTATCATTCGCGAGCCGGAAGTACCCGTCTCCCAGTTGATATCAGAGAACGAGAACGTCGCCAGGAACGCGATCGCTCACTGGCGTCTGAATGAAACGCTCAGGGGGATACTGGCGTGGATTTATGGAGCGGTCGTAGCGCCCTTCAGGGACTTTATCGTACGCCATGGCATGCATGCCTTGCTGATTCTGGCATTAATCGCAGTTTACCGAATCTCGGACGTTGTAATGGGTGTGATGAGCAATCCCTTTTATGTGGATATGGGTTATACGAAGGAAGAGGTGGCGACGGTATCGAAGGTTTATGGAGTCATCATGACCATTGCCGGGGCAGCCATAGGAGGCGTTCTGACTGCCAAACTCGGCGTCATGCGCACGCTGTTTCTCGGAGCAATCCTTGCGGCGGCCACGAACCTGTTATTCGTCTGGCTCGCGGGGCGAGGCCATGATTTGACGGGCCTGATATTTACCGTTTCGGCCGACAACCTGTCCGCGGGTATTGCGTCATCGGCTTTTATAGCCTATCTATCCGGCCTGACCAACTCCGCTTATTCAGCGACGCAGTACGCATTGTTCAGCTCGGTGATGTTGCTGCTACCCAAGTTTATTGCGGGCTTCAGTGGTGAATATGTCGATGCTTACGGCTATCCCAGCTTTTTTTTGGGGACCGCACTGCTCGGCCTCCCCGTATTGGTGCTGGTATGGCTGGCGGGGCGAGCAAAATTCAAGTGAGATTTTCAAGGGGCTGAGTGAGCCGAGCACGTTTGACCTGCGCCTCAAATCGATAAAAAGCAAGCATGCCCAGCAGGTTGGGCATGAACGTAACGAGCTGGTTGCTGTTCATTACCCTGCGCTCAAGAATGTGCGCCCCATGCTGAGTGCAGAATTCCTCAAAATCTCCCAAGGTGCAGTTGTGAATGTTGGGGGTATCGAACCACTGATACGGCAGCGCTTCCGAAACAGGCATATGACCGAACATGACCTGGATGCGATTTTTCCAGTAGCCGAAATTCGGAAACGAAACGATTCCTTCCCTGCTCACCCGCAGCATTTCCTTGACGATTCTCTCCGTGTTCTTGACTGCCTGCAGGGTTTGGGACAGGACGACATAGTCGAACGATCCCGATTCAAAACTCTGCAGGCCGGATTCCAGATCACTCTGGATAACATTTACCCCGTTATTGAAACACGCCAGAACGTTATCATCGTCGATCTCCACCCCGTAACCGCGTGCGCCCTTTTCATCCCTGAGGAAGCGCAGCAGGGTGCCATCGCCACAGCCCAGGTCAAGTACTTTTGCACCTGGCTTCACCCATTCAGCAATGAGCGCAAAATCGGGGCGAGCAGTACCGGTCGAGGGCATTGGGTTGTCAATGTCGTCTGTGGGTGAAAAACTGGAAGCTTTGGTCAAGGCATCACCGCTTGCAGGAGAAGCATATCCCGGTTACACATGGATATTATCCATGTACGCGCGCACGAGCTTGTGATAATGGCGGTCCTCCATGAGGAAGGAATCGTGACCATGGCTGGAAGTAATTTCCGCATAACTGACGTTCAACTCGTTGTCGAGCAATGCCCGGACAATGGCTCTTGACCGCTCTGGAGAAAAACGCCAGTCCGTCGTAAACGAGAGCACCAGAAAATCCGCCTTGGCTGCCCGCAACGCTGCACTGAGATCGTGATTGTGCGAATAAGCCGGGTCGAAGTAGTCCAGGGCCTTTGTCATGAGGAGGTAAGTATTCGCATCGAACTGATCGGCAAACTTGTCCCCCTGGTAGCGAAGATACGACTCGATTTCGAACTCCACGTCGAAACCGAAGGCGAGAGCCCCGTTGCGCAACTCCCGCCCGAACTTGGCCGCCATTGAGTCATCCGACAGGTAAGTGATATGGCCGAGCATGCGCGCAAGCCGCAAACCGCGACGAGGGACCACTCCGTGAGAATAGTAGTCGCCGCCGTGAAAATCGGGATCTGTAATGATCGCCTGGCGAGCCACATCGTTAAACGCGATATTTTGAGCGGTCAGTTTGCCGGCGGCTGCAATGATCAATGCATGACGTACTCTATCGGGAAAATCCAGCGTCCATTGTAGCGCCTGCATTCCGCCAAGACTTCCCCCTCCCACCGCTGCAAACTGCTCAATACCGAGGTAGTCTGCCAGCCGCACCTGCGTTTTGACCCAGTCTTCCACGGTCACAACAGGAAAATGGGCTCCGTAGCACTTGCCCGTTTTGGGATCTATGCTGGCAGGGCCCGTGGAACCGTGGCAACCTCCCAGGTTATTGATGCCTATCACGAAATACTTTCGGGTATCGATGGACTTGCCAGGCCCGATGAAATTGTTCCACCAGCCCGCGCTCTTCGGATTATCGTCGTAGTAGCCCGCTACGTGATGGTTGCCTGAAAGCGCATGGCATATAAGAACAGCATTGGTCTTTGCAGCATTGAGTTCGCCGTAGGTTTCATAAATCAACTCGTAGCTATCGACCGTTGCTCCACTTTTTAAATGCAGCGGAGTGTCGAAGCGGGCGATTTGTGGAACGACCGGACCAAGGGAACTGGAATCTTGCATCAAGGAATAATGTTCACGAAAGGCTGCAAACAACTAATCTCAAATCGCCTGGCAATTCCCGTCGAGCCATCTTACGGACTTCCCCGTAACCACACAGGTGCCAGGCGCAACGGTTAACCGCGCATTATAGGCAAATGCATCCCTTAAAATCCATGGTGGGCCGTAGGTGCAGCACGTCGACGTGGAGCTCAAGGTAACATAACTCAGCTGTTCAGTTTCGCGAGCAAGCTATGGATCCTGTCCGGATCATCCGATTTGAGGATCTTTCGAGTGAGCGGCATGATTTGGTGCAAGCTGCTTCGAAGTACCTCTCTTTTTACTGTCAGCAACTGGACCGGATGCATGGAAAACAAGCGCAACCCGAAACCAAGCAGGAGGCGTGTGAATATGATATCCCCGGCAATCTCTCCACACACCGTCACCGGTATCCCTGTGCGGTTAGCGCTACGGATGATGTGGGCGACCAGCCGGAGCACGGCTGGATGCAAGGAGTCGTACAGATGAGCAACCGAGTCGTCGGCTCGATCAATCGCAAGCGTATATTGAATCAGATCATTTGTGCCGATGGACAAAAAATCCAGCTTGCGCATGAAGATCTCTACAGAAAGCGCAGCAGCAGGGATTTCGATCATGCCTCCGATCTGAATGTTTTCGTCAAACGGGATTCTTTCCAGGCGCAGGCTCTGTTTCGCATTTTCTATAAGGTGCAAGGTCTGAGTGATTTCGGGTACGCTCGAGAGCATGGGCACCAGGATGCGAATCTGCCCGTAGCGGGAAGCGCGCAATATTGCGCGAAGCTGGGTGTGGAACATTTGCGGTTCGGCAAGGCAAAGCCGGATGGCTCGCAGTCCTAGCGCGGGATTTGCGGCGACCCGCTTGGCGCTGTCCAGATTTTTATCCGCTCCAAGATCAAACGTTCGTATTGTCACAGGCAGGCCGCGCATTTTTCTCGCAACTGTCCGATAAGCCTCGAACTGTTCGTCCTCTCCGGGCAAACTGTTGCGATTCAGAAAGAGGAACTCGCTGCGAAACAGGCCGATACCTGCCGCTCCGTTCTCCTTCACCTGCTCAACTTCCGATGGCAGCTCTATATTCGCGTAGAGATCGATTATCGTGCCGTCGAGTGTTGCCGCAACAGTGGTCTTGATGAGCTTGAGCTTTTGCTTTTCGAGTTCAAGCTGGCTTTGCCGCAACCGGTATTCCGACAGTGCGTGCTCGTCCGGGTCGACGACCACGACACCTTGCGTACCATCCACAATCAGGATATCGCCATCGCGGATCAGGCGGCGCGCATGGTGAAGCGCCACGATCGAAGGGATATTCATACTGCGCGCAACAATCGCCGTATGCGAGGTGAGCCCGCCCAGGTCGGTCAAAAAGGCCGTGAATGCGTGTTGGCGATACTGAATGACGTCGGCAGGACTAAGATCGTGCGCAACAAGAATACTGTCCCCATCCCGCTTGAGCGCGGGCGGCACGTAGCCTGGATGACCGAGCAGAACTTTCAGGACGCGCTCTACCACCTGAATCACATCGGTTTTACGTTCCCTGAGGTAGACGTCTTCAATTTCTTCGAATTGGGCCATCAGGACATCCATTTGCCGGGCGATCGCCCACTCCGCATTGGAATGGTTCTGTGCAATGTAGGCCTTGGCGGCGACGGAAAGCGTGGGATCATCCAGAATCATGCGATGCAAATCAAGAAATGCACCATATTCGGCAGCCGCGGGCCCGCTCACCACCGAGGCGTGCAAGCTCTCAAGCTCCGCGCGCACAACTCTGAATGCGGTATCGAGCCGGACTATTTCGTTGCTGACCTGGTCAGCAGGTAAAGTGTGATGCGCCACTTCCAGTGCCGCATTAGATACAAGATGCGCGCGCCCTATGGCAATTCCGCTGAAGACGCCCACGCCATGCAGGACGAAGCTCACTCGTTTTCCCCAAAACGGCCGTCGATCAGCTTGACCAGCGCCTCCATCGCCTCGATCTCATCCTTGCCAGCGGTTTCAATAGCCAGCGTCACCCCCTGGCTGGCGGCCAGCATCATGACACCCATTATGCTCTTTGCGTTGACTCTGCGACTGTTTCGCGTTATCCACACCTCGCTTTTGAACTGCCCTGCCAGATTGGTAAGCTTCGCCGAGGCCCGCGCATGCAAACCCAGTTTATTCCGGATGGTTACCTCTCTCTGCTGCATGATCACCCAGCCAAAAGCCGGACGACGCCGTCCCTGCCACCGTTGAACGCCTTATCCAACGTCACTGCAAGTGCCTCTCGACGGTAAGTAAGCGCCCGCACGAGCATCGGGAGATTAACGCCTGCGAGACATTCGACTTTGCCAGGACTGATCAGGCGGCTCGCCACATTGCACGGCGTTGCCCCACAGATATCGCATAAGATGAGAACGCCCTCTCCCTGGTCGAGCTGCTCGATCAACACCCTTGCGTCGCGGACTGATACATCAGGGTCATCCCGCACCGTGATGCTGAGACTTGCCAGACGCTCCGGTTTTTCTGGCATGACATGATTCGCGCAGCGGATAAGGCTGTCGCCCAGGTTGCCGTGAGAGATAATGAGAATTCCGATCATTCTCGCAAATGCCGCATTAGAATTCGGGGGTTTCAGGAGGATGTCTGCTCAAGCGCGTCCAGCATCATCCCGGCCACATTAAAACCGGTTTGATCGGTAATTTCGCGCATGCAGGTGGGGCTGGTGACATTGATTTCCGTCAGATAATCGCCTATCACGTCCAGGCCGACCAGCATCAAGCCGGCATTTTGGAGGCTGGGGCCAAGTGCTTCAGCAATTTCCCGATCGCGAGAAGTGAGGAGTTGCGCGACACCCGTCGCGCCAGCGGTAAGGTTGCCTCGCAATTCGCCCTGACGGGGAATTCGGGCAAGAGAGTACGGCACCGGTTTTCCAGCTATCAGCAAAATGCGCTTGTCACCCTGTGTGATTTCCGGGATATACCGCTGAGCCATTACTGTACGAGTGCCATAATGCGTGAGGGTTTCAATAATGACACCGATATTGTGGCCACCATGCTGGATGCGGAAAATGCTTGCGCCTCCCATGCCATCCAGCGGTTTCATTACGATATCGCCATGCTGCGCAAGAAAATCGAGGATCAAATGCTCCTGCCGGGTAACGAGTGTGGGTGGGACATATTCCGTGTACTTTGCGATGGCAAGCTTTTCATTATGGTCACGTATCGCGCGCGGACTGTTGATGACGCGCGCGCCCGCGCTTTCAGCCAACTCCAGCAGGTACGTGGAGTAGACATACTCCATGTCGAATGGCGGATCTTTCCGCATCATCACAGCGTCAAATTCGGTTAACGGGATTTCCTCCTGCTCGCCCGCGCGATACCACTGATGCGCCCCGTCCCCTTCCCCCGTTAAATCCAGCGCCCGCACAACCCCGGTAGTTCGGCCGTCTTTCCATACGAGGTCACCCTGCTGCATGGAAAATAGCTGATGGCCACGCAACACGGCTTCTCGCATCATGGCGAAACTTGAGTCCTTATAGGTCTTGATTGAATCGAGCTGGTCGAGGATAAAAGCGAGCTTCATAACGCACGCTGGCGCTCACTGCTCTTTTCCAGCTCTTGCGCTGCTGCCAGCAGTGCCAGGCGAGCGATGACGCCGTAGGAATAAAACCGGTTGGCGCTCGAGCCCGGCTTTGCGTCCCGGTCAGGCAGCAGGCAGGTATCTTCGAAAGCCAGCGGCACGAACTGCATGCCCGCAGCATTCAAGTTCTCGTCAATGCCGCGGCTCGTATGTATGCGGTAAAAACCGCCCACCACGTAATGGTCGATCATGTATATCACTGGTTCCGCCACCGCTTCATTGATGCTTTCAAAGGTGTAAACACCCTCCTGGACCAGCACTTCGGTAACCGGCAACCCCCCCTTCAGCACCGCCATCTTGTTGCGCTGCCTCCGGTTGAGCGCACGCACCTCAGAGCCGTCCTTGACGGTCATGATGCCCATCCCGTAGGTGCCGGCATCGGCCTTTACGATGACGAAAGGATCGTCCTTGACTCCATACTGATCATATTTTTCCTGGATCTCCCGCAGAATCTCGTCCACGGTGCTCGCAACACAATCCTCTCCCTTCTTCTCCCGAAAGTTGATTTTTCCGCACGACGCAAAGAATGGGTTGATGAGCCACGAGTCGATACCGATCAGGCCCGCGAACTGCCCTGCCACGTTATCATAAGCCGAAAAATGCTGGGATTTGCGTCGTGTGGCCCAACCTGCCCGCAGGGGAGGTATGACGGTCTGTTCGAGATTCTCGAGAATCGAGGGAGCCCCGGTGGAGAGATCATTGTTGAGGAGCACTACACAGGGGTCGAAGCCGTCCAAGACAAGGCGATTTCCCTTGCGCCTGATAGGCTCCATTACAACTTTCGCGCCTCCGGGAAGCGCAATTGTTGTGGCTGTCGAGATCTCCGGGAGCAGACTGCCGATCCTTACGTCCAGCCCTGCATGCCCCATGATTGCCTGCAGGGTCGCAATATTCTGGAAATAGAAAATATTTCTCGTATGACTCTCCGGAATCAACAGAACGTTTTTGGCATCAGCGCATATTTTCTCAACGGCTGCCATCATCGCCTGTACGCAAAGCGGCATGAATTCGGGATTAAGATTGTTGAATCCCGCGGGAAACAGATTGGTATCCACGGGAGCCAGCTTGAAGCCGCTGTTGCGCAAATCAACCGAGCAGTAAAAAGGAACCTCGTGCGCTTGCCATTGATTGCGTAGCCAATGCTCGATCGAAGGCATCGCGTCTACAATGCATCTTTCAAGGTCCGGAGTCTGTCCGAAGGAGGCGGTGGCAAGAAGGGGCACAGGCATCGAATTGAATTAATCTTGACGGAGTATAATCATTTTAACATCATGGACTACTCCCCTTGGCATGGGAAGCGTTTATATGGATCACGGGCCGACTGAAGGCAGGGCTCCCTTGCGATTGCTCGAGCAGAAGTGCGTGGAGCTCCGCGATTTTCAATGATTCAGGAGGCCTGAATAAGAATTAACGCTCCTTTTTAGCAAGGGAGAAGTGAAACTGCGCGCAATAGCAAAATGCCCCGCTTCCCGTTCAGCGAAAATCCGCAAAGGCGAAAAGCTCGGGATGGAACTCGGTTTGATATTTTTCCGGGAGTTCCTCCATGGCGGCCGCGGCGCGATCGCGGCTGGAGTATATGCCGTAGGTCACTCTGAATTTGGCTCTATCTCCATTCTTCATCACATGCACGTAGAGATTGGATAAGTCGACAATGTTCTGGGCGCGGATCAGAAATCTTTCCATCCGGTCTGGTTGAATGTTTTGTGTGGAAAATAATTGGATCGTATATTGGTCATCACCCACCGTCTCCATTGTTTTTGCTGTTGACTCCATTTGTTGCTGGAGAAGCTTGAAGCCTGCGAGTTTCACTCCACCGATACTAAGCTTTCCCGTCCCGGGTTGCACCGCTATCGGAGCAGCCTGATCCTCGGGAGGACGAGGTTTTACGGCAGGTTCGCGAGCAGCCTGACCCTGGGAGACCGTGGTTAAAGCCTGGGAAGCAGCGCTGGCGATCTGGGGCGAGTCCGGGAGATTTGGAGGATAAACCGGTATAGGTGCGGGAGCGATCACGACGTTTGCAGGGATCGAATCGGATAGCGGCAAAACCGGGCGAGCCGATGCCGAGCCGGCAACAGCGTTAAACTCGGCCGATGGTGGCCGCAGGGCGAGCAAGCCCAGCAGGGCGAGCATCACCACTGAAACCGCAAGCGCCGTCCCGCTGCGATAGCGTGACGAGTTGTGCCACTTGCTCCAGTTCCGCCAACCGGGTTTATATTTTATTCCACTCTCGTCAATAGCCTTTCTAGCGACCTCCTCCGTTATTTCCTCCGCATTTTCGGGGCTAGCAATGCTATAAGATTTATCAGCCAACTGGTTGAGCGTTCGGATCAGACCTCCAGAAGCGATGCCGATCGCTTTGACAGCCCCGGGAGTGACAGCCCCGGAAGCGAACATGCCACCCGCCACATCCCCCGCCTGCGCAGGGATGCGCGATTCGAGATATTCCCTCACCTGGCCGGGTTCAAGCGGGTTCAAATGGAATCGATGAGTAACCAAACTCTTCACCTTGCGCATCGAAGGCAAAGCCAGGGTGCGATGGAGTTCGTTCTGTCCAGCAAACACGATTTGCAGAAGCTTTTGCCGGGAGGATGCATGTTCATAGAGTGTTCCCGCTCCGTCAAGCATTTCGGCCGTGAGTCGTTGCGCTTCATCAAGCAGTAATACTACCTGTACGCCTGCGGCCCGCTTCTGATCCAGTAAATTTTCCAGGCTGGCAATCGCTGGTACGCCGCTTTCGCATGCAGTATTCATCTCTGGCTGAATCACTCCAGGGGTAAGCCCCCTGGCGATTTCGCTAAAAAATTCCGCTGCGTCTACGGGGGGTTCCGCGATGTATATGGCTTGCATCTGGACAGGCAAGCGTTTCATCGCAAGACGGCAGAGGGTCGACTTGCCGCTGCCCTCTTCGCCGGTCAGTACGATAATTCCCTCCGCACCTTCGCCATGCGTGAGCACGTAAACGATCGAGTCCAGTATCTCGCCCCGATTGGCTCCGGGGTAAAAGAATTCAGTAGCGGGAAGGCTCATACGTTAGATGCTGGAATGATTCCGTGTTTTGGATAGATCGCAGCTGGTCCTCTGGAAAGGATAATAGATAATAAATAGAAATATCACCCGCAGCGAAAACGCCCCCGGAGGAAAGAATAAGATAACACTATACCTCGCAAGTTTCTTCCCCGAAACGGTCGCAAATCTCGTGTTTGAGACATCGGGCACGTGCGGTTAACGGGATAGCTTTTATGCCTTGTATTGAACCCTCCCGGTGGAGTATAGTTCGCGTCTGCCATTTATTTCCAATTGGAAGAGTGCGCCGATTTTATCGCCGCTGCCGAAGGCGCAACCCCCCGGAATCGCTCAGGCGCAGATCAAGCAGATCTTGATCCGTTGTAACCAATTGGAACAGGCAATCTGGAGAGTGCCGTGTCAACATCGGCCACCGAAGGGGCAACGCGGACGAACATTCCGTAATCTCTCAGGTAAAAAGGACAGAGGGGTGAGGCCACATGATGGCTTCACCCTTTTTTTTGAGGTATCAATTTGTGAAAACCACCGCTCTTAACCAAATTCATCGGGACTTGCAAGCCAAAATGGTCGATTTTGGCGGATGGGACATGCCTTTGCATTATGGCTCCCAGCTTGACGAACATCACAAGGTTCGCCGCGACGCAGGCATGTTCGATGTCTCCCACATGTTGCCCATAGACATCAAAGGAGATGGCGCGAGAGCATTCCTGCGCCGCCTGGTCGCCAACAATGTCGATAAGCTCGTCCAACCGGGGAAGGCGTTGTACTCCTGCATGCTTAATCCCGATGGGGGCGTAATAGACGATCTCATCATTTATTACCTGTCGGAATCGTACTTCCGTTTAGTCGTCAATGCGGGGACAGCGGAGAAGGATATGGCGTGGCTGGTGGCAAAACGTGACGAGTTCGCTCCAGGGGTGGAAATTCTTCCGCGTCGCGATCTTTCCATGATTGCCGTGCAAGGCCCAAACGCGCGTGCCAAGGTGTGGCAGGTGATCGAAGGATCGCAAGCCGTGACGGAAGGCTTGAAACTTTTCCAGGCGGCGATCCTTGATAATTATTTTATTGCACGTACTGGGTATACCGGTGAAGACGGCTTTGAAATCATGCTG
>DASSHJ010000255.1:0-5173 GCA_035692965.1 Nitrosospira sp.
ATCGATTCGGCCGCGATCCGGCAGCGGGATCCAGCGTGATGATTACAGCCGTGACGGATAGCGGGGGATTCTTTATCTTCCTCGGGCTGGCTACGCTTTTTCTGGTGTAGCGGGGGCTGACGCCGCCGGGCTGCGGTGCTCGCCATGCCAGAGGGGAATCGCTTCCCCAGCCATGAGTTGTTCCATCGTTTCCCGTTGCCGGATCACGTGAAACCTGTCTCCGTCGATCATCACCTCGGCCGCCCGGGCGCGGGTATTATAGTTCGAGCTCATGCTCATGCCATAAGCTCCCGCCGACATGATCGCGAGAAGGTCTCCTTCGGCCAGCGTCAGCCTCCGGTCATGTCCGAGAAAATCGCCCGTTTCGCAGACGGGGCCGACAACCTGGTAGTTTTCTAGAGGGCCATCCTTCCTTGGCTGGACAGGAAGAATCTCATGATATGCGTCATAAAGCGCGGGGCGCATCAAATCGTTCATGGCCGCATCCACGATCGCGAAATTCCTGTGGGGGGCGTGTTTCAGATATTCCACGCGGGAGAGCAGCAAACCGGCATTTCCCACGAGCGCCCGGCCGGGTTCAATGACGATGCGTTGCGCGCGCTGGCCAACCGCCCCGCGTAACGCTTCGACATAGTCTGCAACTACCGGAGGGGTTTCTCCCGAATAACGTATTCCCAATCCGCCACCAAGATCGAGGTGCTCGATATGCAGTCCCCGAGCCTCAAGGCGATCGAGCAATTCGAGCATTTTTCCGGATGCTTCAATGAAGGGGTCAAGCTCGGTAAGCTGGGAGCCAATGTGGCAATCCAGCCCTGTCATGCGGATATTCGGAAATTGCCGATACGAGGCATACAAGGATTCTGCCTGATCGACTGGAATCCCAAACTTGTTTTCCTTGAGGCCCGTGGAAATATATCGATGCGTTTTTGCATCCACATCTGGATTGACGCGCAGGCTGACCGGAGCGATTTTATTCATTTCACCTGCAACCCGATCAAGCACCTCTAATTCCGCTTCCGATTCCACATTAAAGCAGAATATTCCCGCCTCAAGCGCCGCTCGCATTTCATGCGCCTGTTTGCCTACCCCCGAAAAAACGATTTTTCGCGGATCGCCACCGGCTTTCAGTACGCGCTGAAGTTCACCGCCCGAAACAATATCGAAGCCGCTGCCCAGGCGGGCAAACAGATTGAGAATCGACAGGTTGGAGTTGGCTTTGACCGCGTAGCATATCAGGTGGTCACGCGCTGCAAACGCTGCGTCGAATTCCTCGTACGCGGCAATAAGGGTGGACCGGGAATAAACATAACAGGGAGTTCCGACCGCAGCTGCAATGCGATCCAGCGGAACCGATTCACCCCAAAGCCTGTTATCGCGATAAGCGAACGCTGAAGCGCTCACGTCTCCGCTCACTTCTTCTGATCCTGGGGCGCTTGTTTCGACTGGACCTCACCTTGCTGTTGCGGAAGGTAAAGCGGGGCCTTGAGACCGCAGGCACCAAGCAGAAGGGCGATCAGAACAACGGTGCAGTAATTACGCATATCAGGTTTTTAGCAGGAAATGGCGAATAGCAGAGGATACTAGCATAAAGACCAGAATGCTTTGATATCCCTCCCTATCCTTGCAGTTGCCCATAGCTTTGTCCATAGCTCTTCAATTCTCTTCTGGCAGTGACGTAGTCGGGATAGATGCGTTCCACGATCCGCCAGAAATCCGAAGAGTGGTTCATTTCAATGAGGTGGGACAACTCGTGCGCGACCACGTAGTCGATCAAATGGAGCGGCTTCTGGATGAGCCGCCAATTCAGGCGCACGACGCCTTTGGCGGTGCAGCTTCCCCACAAAGTGCGCGCGGACGACAGCTTCAGTTCTCGCACAGAAACGCCGAGCTTGGGTGCATAGTATGCGACTCGCTCGGTGAAACATGCCAACGCTTGGCTTCGGTACCAGTTCATGACGACGTCTTCGATTTGACGGGGGGTAAGCAGGGAGGGCAGTCCAAGCCCGGCTTGCCTGCATTCGACCCGGGTGTTTTCCGATAACCGCACCATGTGGGCTGATCCCTTGACTGCAGCAATCAGCTTCCATGGTTCTCCAAGCAGTGGAAAAATCGCTCCTTCTTCCCAAACGGGACCGCGCGGTTTCCTGTCTTTCCACTCCTCCAGCTTTTTAACGATCCAGTCGGCTCTCTTTTGCAGTACCGATTCGACCCAGCCCATCGACTCTCTCATCGGAATACGAACCGTCAAGCCGCTGCTGTTGATTCTCATGCCAATGGTTTTCCGCCTGCACCGCATGAGTACATACGGCACCTCGTTGCCGTTGAGGTTGATTCGCCGGAGCTCACTCGCTGATAATCCAGCCGTCCTTAAAATTGCGCGTGAATTGTCTTCCATATGCCATGCCACGTGATTTACGGTTTCCGATGCCCTATGCGCTCCACCTCTGCCTCGATCCATGATTCCACTCGGGCATTGAGCTCGTCCGGTTCCATTCCTGTTGGATCGATTGGAGCGCCAATGCTTACTGTAATGGTGCCCGGAAGTTTGATCAGGGCATTTTTTCCCCAATACTCCCCGGCGTTATGCGCCACAGGGACGACGGCCACATTCGTATGAGTCGCGAGCCATGCGCCACCGATGCGGTATTTGCCCTTGCTACCCGGCGCAATCCGGGTTCCTTCTGGAAAAATAACAATCCAGAAACCCTTCTTCAGCCGATCCTTTCCCTGCTCGACAATTTGCTTGAGCGCCGCTTTACCCGAGCTTCGGTCGATTGCGATAGGACTGGTCATGGCCAAGCCCCAGCCGAAGAATGGCACGAGCAGCAGTTCTTTTTTTAGCACCCATACCTGGGGCGGGAAGATTTGCTGAAACGCAAGGGTTTCCCATGCGGATTGATGCTTCGACAGTATGATGCTCGGCGTCTGAGGAATATGTTGGCCTCCGATTACCCGGTAATCGATTCCGCACACGACCCGCAGAAGATACAGCATGAAGTGCGCCCACCCCGAAGTGATGCGGTAGCGCTTCAGCGGCGGCAGTGGAAACGCGGCCAGCACAATCAGAAAATAAAACGGTGTGATGGCGATCTGCAACAACACGTAAATCGCCGACCGCAGCACTGTAAGAACCATGCCTACTCTATCAACGCATCAACCGCTGCCGCCAGGTTGGGAAAAACCCGGGTGTTTTCGGGCAACCCCCCTTCCTGCCTGGTTTTTTCGCCCTTGCCTGTCAAGACAAGGATCGGAATGGCACCGACCGCTGCGGCCGCCCGCAGGTCGCGCAACGAATCGCCGATGGCGGGCACGTTTCTCAGCGTCAGCCCGAAGCGTTCGGAAATTTCCTTGAACATTCCGATTGCCGGCTTGCGGCAATTGCACTTGTCCGCATTGGCGTGAGGGCAATAAAACATGGCGTCAATGCGGCCCCCTACCTGGTTAACCGCTTTGCACATCTTGTCGTTGATTGCATTGAGGGCCACCATATCCAACAATCCCCGGCTAATCCCCGATTGGTTGGTTGCAACAACCACGCGGTACCCCGACTGGGTCAGATGGGCGATCGCCTCCAGGCTGCCCGGAATGGGTTTCCATTCATCCGGCGTCTTGATAAATGCCGCGCTGTCGTAATTGATGACGCCGTCGCGGTCGAGAATAGCGAGTTTCATAGCCGTATCAAACCGCCAGCCTGGAAATATCGGCAACCCGGTTCATTGCCACGCGCAGGGTGGCGAGCAACGCCAGCCGGTTATTTCGCAAGGTCTCATCCTCGGTGTTGACCATAACGTGATCGAAAAACTCGTCCACCGGTTGTTTAAGCGCAGCCAGAATCTGCAATGAGCTGCTGTAGTCGCCGGCCTCAAAATCCGCGTCAGCCTCGGGAACAATGCGGGCCAATGCTGCGTACAACGCACGCTCCGCCGGTGCCTGCAGGAGCTTGCTATCCACCCTCTTTTCTCCGCTCACACCCGCTTTTTTCAGGATGTTGCCAACACGCTTGTTCGTTGCAGCAAGACTTTCCGCTTCCGGCAATGCGGCAAAGGCACGCACCGCATCGAGGCGTTTTTTGACGTCATGCAGCCGCCTCGGTCGCAAAGCCAATACCGCATCGATCTGCTGAGGAGAGTAAAGCTGAACGCGCGAGTTGGCGATATCACTGCCTTGGCTGCAGCCCGAAGAGCTTTGATCCTGGTAAGCTTCGCCAAACAAGTGCCTTATGCGCTCATAGATGAAATCCGTCAAGACTGGAGTCGGATTATTGATCCTGTTTCCAAAAATACTGAGGACCTGCTCAAGCAGAGCATCCAAGGCCAGCGGGAGTTCTCTTTCGATCAATATGCGGATCAATCCGAGGGCATGCCGGCGCAGTGCGAACGGGTCTTTGTCCCCGGTGGGTATTTGTCCGATACCGAACATGCCCACTAGGCTCTCCAGCCTGTCGGCCAGTGCGATGCAGACGCCCACCCTGTTGCGGGGCAAAACGTCCCCCGCGAAACGGGGCTTGTAATGATCTTCAATTGCGTCCGCCACATCCTCGGCGACGCCGTCGTGGAGGGAATAATAGCGCCCCATGATGCCCTGCAGCTCGGGAAATTCCGCAACCATGCCGGTGAGCAAATCGGCTTTGCACAGCATCGCAGCTTCCCCCGCCTTGGCTGCAAGTTCATTCCCGTCCAATTCGAGGCCGATCGCCTGGGCGATTGCCCAGATACGCTCCACGCGCTCTGCCAGGGTTCCCAGCTTATGGTGATACACCACCTCTCGCAGCCCTTCCACGCGTGACGCCAGGGTTTTCTTCCGGTCCTGATCGAAAAAGAATTGGGCGTCCGCCAGCCGCGAGCGCAACACGCGCTCGTTGCCGGAGATGATCTGGCTGGCATCAGCTGGATGAATATTACTCACGATGAGAAACTTGTTTGAAAGCTTCCCGCCGACATCCAGCAAAGGGAAGTATTTCTGATTTGCCTTCATCGTCAGAATCAGGCACTCATTGGGCACTTCCAGAAATTCCCGCTCAAATTCCCCTGCCAGCACATTAGGGCACTCAACCAATCCCGTGACTTCATCCAGCAGCGCGTCATCTTCTGCTTTTTTCAAGCCTAGTCTCGCAGCAGCATCATCCAGCTGATGGACTATCTCCCCCCGCCGGTCCTTGAAGCTCGCAATAACT
>DASSHJ010000256.1:0-10784 GCA_035692965.1 Nitrosospira sp.
ACCCCACGTCAACCAGCCGGAACTTCAGCTCTGCGGTATTCGAGTGCTGATAACCCCTATCCCTTGCACCACGGGCAAGACCAAGAATGCGTCCCACAGTGGAGACCTCATCGACCCTATCCTTTGCGCGCATGGGCGCGACCTTCTACAATTAGTTCTGACTACAATCAGTTCTGACTGAACTGAACAATGTTGATAGATAATCAGAGCCAGCCCAGCACACTCTTTTCCCAGGACCATGCTGATCGCGAATTGCGCTTCTCCACCTATTGCTGAGTCCGGGTATTCAGGGTGAGCCCGTCTATAAGAGTGACTCCGCTGTTCAATTTTTAACTGAGGAGTTTCGATTTGAAAATCAAGGCAACCGTAGAAGAAGTCCTTGCGCGCATCCCTGGCCCCGCTACGCCGGAGTGGCCCATCGGCGAACGTTTTGCCATCGGCCTTGCCCATGGTTCGATGTCAGTCGAGTATTACGCGCCGGTTGGTAACGATCCCCAGACGCCCCATGAGCAGGATGAAGTCTATTTCATCCACAAGGGCAGGGGCGAGCTTGTCATCGAGGGGGATCGGTACCCCTTCAATGCGGGTGATTGTCTCTTTGTAGGGGCCAAGGTCGAGCATCGTTTCGAAAACTTTTCCGAAGACTTTGGAACATGGGTCGTGTTCTGGGGCCCGAAAGGCGGGGAGAAAGAATAAAGCTGCAAATAGTCGCCGAACAATTCGCTTGCTGCATGGTTTGGCGGAGGGAAGCGGCTTCAGGTGCTCTTAATAAAAATCAAAAGCTATTGCTGCTTAGCGTACAGACTTTTTAGAGCAGCAGCTTCAGCATTTGACTGGCTTTTTCTTGAACCCCCTATTTGTTAAATATATTCTCAAGGAGACCTCGCTATGACTCACACTACCGATCCTAAAATGCACTCGTGTGTTGATGCGTGCAACCGGTGCCACCAAACATGTCTGCACGAAGCGATGAATCATTGCCTTCAGGCAGGCGGCAAACATGTCGAGGCCCATCATTTCCGGTTGATGATGAATTGTGCTGAAATCTGCCAGACCTCGACCAATTTCATGTTGAGCGGTTCGGATTTTAGCAAACAGCTATGCAAGGTCTGCGCCGAGGTCTGCGACGCGTGCGCCAGGAGTTGCGAGCAGGTGGGCGATATGGAAGATTGCGTCAAGGCGTGCCGCGAGTGTGCTCAGCATTGCCGTGAAATGACTGGCTCGGCTTAGCCGGGCGTCGCTGCTCAGGAGCGTTCAAGACGATTTATAGCGGGTTTGCGAGGAGCGGTATGTCTCACCAAATTATCCAACCAGCCATCGCTTGCCTTGTCGTTCATTCCCCGTAACACGCGATGCTGTTTTTACAAAGCCCGGTTTTTCAATTTCCTTCGTACCGTCTTATTCAGCGGGAGTATCCCGAATTGCGGCCGCCGGGCTTCTTCTGTCAGCCACAAGTTATTCTACTCAAGGGAGCAGGCGTGGTTCACCGTTCCTTGTTCGATCTGTATCGTGCAATGATGAATTGAAAAGCGAACGTTCAGGGTTTCCCTGATATTCTCCATGAAGGCATCCCCCGGATATCCGTTTGGCATCACCAGATGGACCGTCAAAGCGCTTTCCGTCGTGCTCAGTCCCCAGATGTGCAGATCATGGATATCCACTACACCCGGTCTCTCGCGCAGATACGCGTCAATTCTGGATATCTCTATATGCCCCGGCACGGCATTCAGAGCAAGCCGGAGCGAATCGCGAAGCAGTCCCCAAGTAGCAGCAATCACTATAGCAACGACGAGCAGGCTGACAGCAGGATCGAGCCAGTACTGATCCGTCAGCATCATTGCTATACCTGCAAGTACCACTCCCCCCGATACAGCAGCGTCCGCCGCCATGTGCAAATAGGCGCCCCGAATATTCAAATCATTTTTACTGCCCTTTATAAACAACCATGCGGAAAAGCCGTTGATGACGACTCCGATAAGCGCCACCAGCGTAACAGTCAAGCCCGCAACGGCGGGCGGTTGCAAAAAGCGGTGAATTGCTTCCCAGGCGATTGCCCCGCAAGCGACAAGCAGCAGCACGGCATTTCCCAATGCAGCCAGAATCGAGCTACTGCGTAGGCCATATGTATAGTTTTCGCTCGCAGCCTTGCTCGCCAGAATCGATGCTCCAGCTGCAAGCGCGAGACCCAGCACATCGGATAAGTTGTGTCCCGCATCCGCCATCAACGCTGTGGAATTGGCAATGAAACCATAAGCAAACTCGACCACAACAAAGGTCACGTTTAGACAGATGGCAATAACAAAGGCGCGGCCATGACCATGCGGATGATGCTGATGATTGCGATGGGCATGAGACGGGCCTTCTGAACGATCTTCGGCCGGGCTATCACCTGCACCATTATTATTCATTCGGAAAAGATTCTGGGTTCGTAAAGCAGTCGTACTAAGCATAGCGCGCATAATTGAGACAACGCCGCGTTATTCGGCCTTGCAAGCGCGCTCGTCATCCAGGCGAAGACGTCCTCCACCTGGCAATCTGGCAGGATCATTTTGTCGAACATTGGTCCGATCCTCCGAATGCTCAAATATCTCATCAATTCCACATCGGTCTTTTTCAGAATGCAGCCCTGAAAACAATATTGGCATTACCCGGCTCAGGGGTATAAAATCGCGTACCTTATGAGAAAGCGCCGCCACATCTATTCGGTGATGTTTGCGCTATTGGTGAGCATGCTCACCAATGCCTTCGGCTGGGCGTTCAACGGCGAAGTATTCGCTCATGAGCTCGATCACGAGCATCATGTTCTCTCCCTGGATCCTGCAACCCATCTCGAGGCTCATCAGCGGGCCGTCAGAAACGATGAAGGCCATCTGGACGCAGCGACTCATCTGTGCCTGCATGCGGCCGGACAATATCAACCGTTTTTCTTTACCGCTCCCCCGCGCGTACCCCCATCGTTGGGCATGGAGGTATTGCACGTGTTTGTGTCGGTTGCCATTCCCGAGTCGATCCCTGACTCGCCTCTTCACCCTCCCCGCAGTATTTTCCAAAGCTAAGCAATAAACAACGGCTGTTGCAAGTGGCTGGCGTCCATGCGTTATCTGCACACCGCCAACTGTCTGACATTGCAGGTCGGTCTTGATGAGCATCTTTTGCCCATCGCAGACGTGTCGCATGCGACCGATATCGATTCATATAATGCTGCGGAGAATCCTGATGAACCTTTGTGCTTCGTTCACGGATAAATGGCGCTTCGCCCGCGTAGGGCTAATTATCCTTGGACTTTGCTGCCCGTTCGCGGCGCTTTCGCAAAATACCTTTTCCGGCGGCGTAGCTGGGGACGCAATGGTCACGTCTCCGGCGGACGAAAAGAACACCCTGACTCTACGTGATGCCATCAAACTGGCATTGCAGCGCAACCCGGATCTGGCCGCCTTCGATAAAGAGGTTCTCGCACTGGGAGGCGCAACGCTACAGGCCGGTTTATTTCGCAACCCCGAACTGGACGTGGTGACAGAAGATGTTGGCTCTCCGGTGAGACCAGAGCCGGTAGTTCAACAATTTGTAACGATGAGGCTTAGCCAGCTTATCGAACTCGGGGGCAAGCGCGCGGCTCGGGTCAACGCAGCGTCCCTCGGCGAGGAGCTCGCGAGAAAGGATTACGAGGCCCGCCGCCTGGACCTCATCACGATGGTGGCAAATTTTTTTACTGACGTATTGACGGGACAGGAGCGAGTAAGGCTAGCCGAAGATAGCATCCATCTAGCCCAAAAAGTCGTTGATTCAACCAGTAAGCGAGTCCAGACCGGCAAGGCGCCTCCCCTTGAGGAAACCAAGGCAAAAATGGCGCTCTCCACCACCGGGATAGAACTGGAGCTGGCCAGGCGGGACCTGATCGCCGCACGCAAGCAACTGTCCCTGCTATGGGCGAATCCACTGCCCAAGTTCGATAAGGTAACAGGATATCTGGAGTCGAGTATCTTGTTGCCCTCTTATGAAGAACTTTCCAGGCGCGTTCTCAACAGCCCTATGGCCCTGCGGAGCGCGAAAAATGTAGAACAGCGCAAGGCGTTGCTGGAAGTTGAAAACACGCGTCAGGTTCCTGACCTCATCGTTAATGCAGCCGTCAGGCGCTACTTGCAAACGGATAACGTCACTGCCCTGGCGGGCTTTACCATACCCCTCCCACTATTCAACCGCAACCAGGGCAGTATCAGGGAAGCGCATCAGCGCCTCGATAAGGCCATTGATGAGCAAATGGCCACAGATTTGCGTCTCAATGCCCTGTTGTCCAAAACCTATGAGGCGCTGCTGGGCGCACAAAACGAAATCAAGGTACTGCGGGAAGATGTGCTGCCTGGAGCAAAGAGCGCCTTCAATGTCGCATCCATTGGATATGAGCTGGGCAAATTCAGCTTCCTGGAAATGCTCGACGCCCAGCGCACCCTGTTTCAGAACCAGCTCCTATATGTACGCTCGCTGGCTGCCCATCAGAAACTGCTTAACGAAATAGAACGTCTGATTGGCGGCGCAATCGACGGGCAAAGCCCTGTAGACCGCGCTGATCAAAATCTTCAGGAGTAGATGGTGAAGAAAAAACAACAAATCGCCATCGTCGCCGTGGTCGCGATAGGTATCGTGCTGGGAACCGTAATCCTGACAGCAGATCGCCGCACATCCCCTTCGGGAGCAGAGGCTTCTGGGGAGGCGGCCCACGGGCACGAAACCACAGGTAAAAATGCAAGTGCTTATCCCGTGGAAGAAACTGCGATAGGCCCTCACGGCGGCCGTCTCCTGGCAGCCGACGGCCTTGGCGTGGAAATCACGCTCTATGAAACAGGCGTGCCTCCACAGTTCAGGATTTATCTGCACGAAAGGGGAAAGCCATTGCCGCCTACTGCTGCCAAGGTCACGGTTACCCTGCTGCGGCTCGGTCAACCGGCGCAGGTATATACGTTCAAGCCGGAAGCTGATTACCTTGTCGGGGATCATCCGGTGGAAGAGCCGCACTCTTTCGACGTAGCTGTCGCTGCTGAATGGAAGGGAAAAAGGCTGCACTGGAAATATGCGCAGGCTGAAATGAGGGTTGAAATTCCCGACGATATGCTGAAGAGCATGGGAATCGAGATTTTAACCGCCAAACCGGAAACGATCAGGACCGCGCTCAAGCTGCCGGGCGAGATCGTCTTTAACGAACATACCATCGTACAAGTCGTCCCTCGCCTTCCCGGTATTGTCACTGCCGTCTATCGTCATCATGGCCAGCACGTGGAAAAGGGTGACGCGCTTGCAGTCATTGACAGCCAGATGCTGGCCGAATTACGCAGTCAGTACCTCGTTGCGCAGAAAAGGTTAGGTTTGGCGCGAACAACATTTGAACGCGAAAAACGGCTGTGGGAAGAAAAAATCACGGCCAAACAGGATTATCTGACCGCGCAGGAATTACTGACTGAAGCTGAAATCGCAGTTGAGCTGGCGGCGGTAAAACTTCGGTCTCTTGGCGTGCGGCCTGAAACAAATGGCCGAGGAGAAAACCTTGCCCGTTTCCAGATCCTTGCTCCCATCTCCGGGCTGATTACTGAAAAGGCGATCGCTCAGGGCCAGACGCTAAAGGAGGATGACAATATCTTTACGATCGCGGATGTCTCCACGGTGTGGGCCGCTGTTACTGTATATCCGAAGGATCTGGCGGTGATCAGGGTGGGGCAAAGAGTCACTATCAAGGCAACCGCGTTCGATATTTCCGGGGAAGGCCCTATCACCTACATCTCCACTCTCATTGGCGGCCAGACTCGTACTGCAACGGCCAGGGTAGAACTGGATAACAAGGACGGAAGATGGCGGCCTGGCATGTTTATAACCGCTGAGCTTGTCACTGGCGAGATTCCGGTTGCCGTCGCTGTGGAAACAAGCGCCGTCCAGACCCTGGGCGACTGGACGGTAGTGTTCGGGCGTTATGGACCGTACTTTGAAGCACGCCCCGTTGAGCTCGGGCGCAGCGATGGGAAATTGGTCGAAGTCCTTCGCGGGCTTCATGCTCGCGAGAACTATGCGGCCGGCAACAGTTTTGCGATCAAGGCGGAACTGGGCAAAGCAGGCGCAAGCCACCAGCATTGACACCAGCATTGATGGAGGCGCTAAAAAAATGATTGAACGAGTGCTGCAAATATCCATACAGCGCCGCGGTCTTGTCCTCCTGGCCGTGCTGGCTATGGCGCTCGTGGGGATCTACAGCTATCAGAAGCTGCCGATCGACGCAGTGCCCGATATTACGAACGTGCAGGTGCAGATCAATACCACCGCAACTGGCTACTCGCCTCTCGAAGTCGAGCAACGGGTGACCTTCCCCATGGAAATCATCATGGCAGGTCTCCCCAATCTTGAATATACCCGGTCTCTCTCCCGTTACGGGCTGTCACAGGTCACGGTTATTTTCAGGGACGGCACGGACATCTATCTCGCACGGCAGCTCGTAAGTGAGCGAATACAGCGAGCCCGGGGCCAGCTTCCCCTGGGTATCGAGCCCTCGATGGGCCCTATTTCGACCGGCCTCGGCGAAATATTCATGTGGACGATTCGTGCGGAGGAAGGAGCGAAAAAGGCGGATGGCACAAAATATACGCTCACAGACCTGCGTGAATTCCAGGACTGGATCATCCGCCCCCACGTACGTACAGTTCCCGGCGTCGCTGAAGTCAACTCCATAGGCGGTTTTGTCAAACAATTCCATGTTGCCCCCTACCCCGAGCGGCTGATCTCATATGGACTGACGCTGCAGGACGTCATTGCTGCCCTGAGTCGCAACAATATTAACGTCGGTGCCGGTTATATCGAAAAAAGCGGCGAACAGTATCTTGTGCGAGTACCAGGGCAGGTCGCAAACCTGGACGAAATCGGAAATATCACCCTCGGTTCGCGCGGGGGAATACCGATACGCATCAAGGACGTGGCGGATATCCTGATCGGGAAGGAACTGAGAACCGGTGCTGCAACCCTCAACGGCAAGGAGACCGTTCTTGGCACGGCGCATATGCTCATCGGCGAAAACAGCCGGGTTGTATCGCAAGCTGTCGCGAAAAAACTGGCTGAAGTTAACGGAATCCTTCCCGAAGGCATAGCCGCGGTTGTTGCGTACGACCGTACTGTCTTGATCGATAAAACCATTCGAACTGTCGCCACCAACTTGCTTGAGGGTGCAGCGCTCGTCATCGCCGTGCTGTTCCTGTTTCTGGGCAATCTGCGCGCCGCAATCATCACTTCGCTGGTTATTCCCCTGTCAATGCTGTTCACCTTCAGCGGAATGCTGGTCGATGGCGTCAGTGCGAATCTCATGAGTCTGGGAGCACTCGATTTCGGCCTTATTGTCGATGGCGCCATTGTCATTGTCGAAAACAGTATTCGTCGGCTGGCGCATGAACAGATTCGGCTCGGGCGTGAGCTGACCCCCCTGGAACGCTTCACCACCGTTTTCGATGCCACCCGGGAAGCAAGGCGTGTGCTCATCTTTGGGGAGCTGATCATCATGGTGGTCTACCTGCCCATCTTCGCCCTCGCCGGCGTGGAAGGCAAAATGTTTCATCCCATGGCATTTACCGTAGTCACAGCGCTACTGGGAGCGATGATTCTCTCGGTGACGTTTGTTCCAGCGGCAGTCGCACTTTTTCTCTCGGGGAAAGTGGCGGAAAAGGAGAGCGCCGCGGTTGCATGGGCAAAAAGGACTTATACGCCGTTGTTAACCGGGGTAATGAGCAATCGGAGCCTGACGGTAACGACCGCCATCGTAGTTGTGATCCTATCCGGTCTGCTGACAACGCGAATGGGCAGCGAATTCATACCCAGCCTCAATGAGGGAGACATCGCGCTTCACGCCATTCGCATACCGGGCACAAGCCTGACCACCGCTGTTGAAATGCAGGATGAATTAGAGGCGACGATCCTGAAATTTCCCGAAGTGGAACGCGTTTTTTCGAAATTGGGAACCGCCGAAATCGCGACGGACCCAATGCCTCCGAGCGTGGCAGATACTTTCATCATTCTTAAACCGCGAACCGAATGGCGGGAAGCCTACTCCACGAAGACTGAACTCATCGAAGCAATGGAGCAGGCGGTCAAAAAAGTGCCGGGGAACAACTATGAGTTCACGCAACCGATCCAGATGCGATTTAACGAACTGCTATCAGGGGTACGCGCGGATGTGGCGGTAAAAGTCTTTGGCGATGACATGGACACTCTGTTCATCCTTGCCGAGCAGATCGAAGAACTGCTCTCTACCGTCCCCGGAGCTGCGGATGTAAAGATCGAACAGCTCATGGGACTGCCGGTGCTTTCGATTCAGCCGGATCGGGACAAATTGGCACGCTACGGGTTGAACGTAGGTGACGTACAGGATACTGTCACGGTGGCCGTAGGTGGTCAAACCGCGGGGATGATTTTCGAGGGGGACCGCCGCTTCGAACTCCAGGTGCGGCTTCCGGAACAGCTTCGCGGCGACATTGAATCTCTCAGGCGCTTGCCCCTCGGCCTGCCCCTCCCGGCAGCGGCACCGGGAGCAGCCCCGCCCGTCCCCGCAGTGCCGCTCGCAGCTGCGCCCGCCTACGTCACCCTCGAGGAGGTGGCCGTGCTGAAAGTGGTGCAAGGTCCCAACCAAATAAGCCGGGAAAACAGTAAACGCAGGGCCGTCGTCACCGCGAATGTCCGTGGACGCGATCTCGGCTCCTTTGTGGAGGAAGCTGAAGCACTCGTTCGATCCAAGGTGCAGGTTCCAGCGGGATATTGGCTGACATGGGGAGGTCAGTTCGAGCAACTCGTTTCCGCCGCAAAGCGCCTTCAAATCGTCGTTCCTCTGGCTCTCAGCCTGATACTGGTACTGCTTTACGCGATGTTCGGCAATTTTCGGGATGGGCTGTTGATGTTTACAGGAGTCCCTTTCGCCCTCAGCGGCGGCATCGTTGCATTGTGGTTGCGCGGGATACCCCTTTCGATTTCCGCGGGAGTCGGGTTTATCGCTCTGTCCGGTGTAGCAGTCCTCAACGGCCTCGTCATGCTCGCGTTTATCCGCGAACTGCGAACCGGCGGCATGAGCCTGGACGAAGCGATCCGGCATGGCGCGCTGGCGCGCTTGCGTCCCGTACTGATGACTGCCCTGGTAGCGGCGCTCGGATTCGTCCCCATGGCGCTCGCGACCGGCACGGGGGCCGAAGTACAGCGACCCCTCGCAACTGTCGTTATCGGGGGGATCATTTCATCCACGGCGTTGACTCTGCTGGTATTGCCGGTGCTGTACCGCCTCGTGCATGGAAGGGATAAGGGTGCTGGAATTCCGCAAAAGGCGTTAGTGCCCGAACTGGCAAACTGAGAAGGGAGTTTTCGATTACGGTTCCGCGCACCAACGGCATGAGCAAACAATCCCCGCTGCTTCTCCTCGGTGCATCCTTCAGGGTACTTGTATTTCTTCAAGCCGCTTGTGCTCCCGGATATCAAGCCTGTTGACCAGGTTGAGCATTTCGTTGCGAAATTTAGGTTAAAATGTTTTTTTCCAGCCATTTATCTCCATGAAAAAACCCCGTGCATCTCATCGGACAAGGTCGCCTCGCATCGTCCAGGAGCTTGTCCGGCTTGCGGTGGGACTTGCAGCTTCCGGCAGCCGCATAGAAGACGTGTTCTGGGAAAATCAGCTTGCCGTAAAGATACGGGCTCAACTGCGCACGGGCGATGATCAAAATCTCGAAGCTGCATTGGACCAGCTTTATGACAGCGATACGGTGGCGTACGGGGAATTTATCTATTCGATTGAAGCAGCAATCGAGTGCGCTACGGTAACCCGGGGCGATCGTGATTATGATCTGCTGATGTTTGCGATCCCTCTGCTGACGTGGTCACGATTCTCGATCCCCTCCGGACCGATGTCCGAAAATGTGCTCACCAACCTTCGCGCCAAGATGCAACAGCTGGTGCTCATGCGAGACACCCAGTTTGCATTGGCCGACTGCCTCTTCAGTCCGGACCAACTCCCCCGCGGCTATCATCTGACACATGAGCTGGCGGGCAAGCTGTGGTCCGCAGCGCTGGCCGGGGAATCCGTATTGCATATGAATCCGCGCCATCTGGCTGAAACCGGGCGATTCCTGTCGGACACGCGTTACGTACTTGGAGCCGTCGCGGTCCAGCATGGCAAACCGATGTTCCGCTGGCAAGCCGAGGGATCGGGCGATGGCAAGCGGTCCGATATACTGAATGGATCGAAATCAGGAAAAGACGAGATTCTCGAGCCTTGGCAACGCGAGGCCGCGGAAGCGATGCGTCCCCTATTCCAGGGGTGCGCGTTTGAGGTACTGAATCCCGAGGGCTTTTTTTCTGCCTGGCGCATGGCGGATCGTCTCGCCCGACCGTATGCGATGCATGCAACCGTGGATTTTCTGCAAACCAGCCTCAACATTTCTGCGTCGAGATTACGCGCGATCGTTGCTCCCTTTTACGATCAATGGCTGGAGGAGTACCGTATAAGCTTCACGCTCAAGGATCGCGATAACGTGCTTTACGGACTCGTCTGGGCGCTCGTTGGCGACGAGGATGAGAATTCTGATATTGTCCGGCAAATCGAAACGACCTTGCGTGAATGCGGGATTACCGAAATGACGGCACTCGAACAACGATTTATCCTCGAATATTGCGAAGATTGCGGCGCCCCGCTATTCCCGAACCCCGAAGGTGAGGTCGTGCACGCGGAATTTCCGGAAGAAGGCGAAGCAACTCCAATTCACCTTCATTGAGCTACATATGCATCC